>JAUVGS010000467.1 GCA_030593665.1 Chitinivibrionales bacterium
AAGATTTATTGCGGTTGTTGTCTTTCCAACACCTCCTTTCTGATTACATACTGCTATAACTTTCATGCATGAACCTCAAACAAAGAATGTTGTGTCTCCACCATGTGGTCAATGAAACGTCAAGGGCACGAAACTGCTCGACTACAAACTTCACACAGCACCGGTATTATATCAGCGAAAGAGAAACAAGGTTCAGCCCCAGAATCTGATTCCCCAGATCATATTCTGCAATCTCATTTATACCGATACCGTCTTTCTCTTTATTCATTATTATTTCAGCGAGTTCTTTCTCAAACTGTTTTGTTTTAAAAGTATAAATACGCCCGTCATCGGCAATAAACGGTTTTGCCATTTTGGCAATCTTTGTGAGTGATCCTATCCCGCGGCTAATGATATAATCAAATCCTCCTTCCGGAATCTCAATATGCTCCGTCCTTTTATTATGTACCTGAACATTATCAAATTCAAGCTCAGATACCACCTCTTTCAGGAACGTTGACTTTTTTCTGTTTGATTCTGCAAGTTCAAATGAAAGATCCGGTCTGAATATCCGAATTGGCACAGACGGAAAACCACCACCTGCACCAATATCAAGAACCGATCCATTCTTTTTGAATCCAAAAAGCAGAAGCGGTTGTATCGAGTCACAAAAATGACGAAGAAACAACCGGTCCTCATCCTTGGGCGAAACAAGACCTGCTGCCGGATTCCATTTCAGTACCAGAGAAAGGTAGGTCAATATCAGTACCCTCTGTTCCGAATCAGGCGTTAATCCAAGGCGTTCCAACTCTTTCAGTTCGTAACACGCCTTTGCTCTTACAAGAAACGATTTTAAATTTTCTTTCATAGGCACAACCCATCTGTTTCATGTGAAACATTCATTTATTTCTCACTATATATATTATCAATACTGATACATCGGCGGGGGTTACCCCGGATATGCGCGATGCCTGCCCAATGGTCAGCGGTCGAATTTTATCCAATTTCCCGCGGGATTCGGTTAATAATCCTTCAATCGAATTATAGTCGATATCCTCTGGAATCGGTGTTTCCTCGATCCTTTTCTGCCGTTCTATCTCCCTTTTCTGCTTGTTGATAAATCCTTCATATTTGATATCTGCTTCAACGGTTATTCTCTGTTCTCTGCCCGGCAGTTCCATTCCGAGGGCTTCATAAATATCATCCAGACCAACCTGCGGTCTTTTCAGCAGTTTCGCTGCTGCTATTTTTTGTTTAAGCTCTGTTGTATTATGTTTCTGAGCGGCTCCCCACACCTCCGGACTGACACGGGAAGAGTGCAACATTTTTTTAATCGATTCTCTCTCCTGCCATACATTTTCCCGTTTTTTATAGATTGCGTCATCTATTAAACCGTGTTTTCGCGCAATCGGCATAAGCCGTTCATCAGCATTATCCTGCCGCAGGAGCAACCGGTATTCCGCCCGTGATGTAAACATCCGATACGGTTCTTCGGTTCCCTTTGTGACAAGGTCATCTATCAGGACTCCCGTATAAGAGGTGTCTCTTCCTAAAACAATGCATTCTTCGTCACGAACCCTTTTCGCCGCATTCACCCCTGCGACAAGTCCCTGGCACGCTGCTTCTTCATACCCCGACGTTCCGTTAATCTGGCCGGCAAAAAAGAGATGTTCAACCTTTCTTGACTCAAGCGTTGCAAAGAGCTGTACCGGATGAAAATAGTCATATTCAATAGCATAAGCCGGTCGTATCATCCGTGCCCGGCTTAGTCCGGGAAGGCTTTGCACCATTTCAATTTGTACTTCAAACGGCAATGACGTTGAAAATCCGTTAAGGTACATCTCATGTGTGTGCAACCCTTCAGGTTCTAAAAATAATGTATGCCCATTGCGGTCTCCAAACCTTACAACTTTAACTTCAATTGAAGGACAATATCGTGGCCCAACACCGACAATTTTACCACTATACAGAGGGGACTTATCAAGGTTGTTTTTGATAATATCATGGGCTTTTTTTGTTGTCCTAAACTCCCAGCAGGCGATCCTGTTTTTCAATGGCTCTGTTGTGCTGAATGAAAACGGCCATGGATCCTTATCACCCTCCTGTTTTGCCATTTTAGAAAAATCTACGGTTCTCCCATCGATTCTTGCCGGTGTTCCGGTCTTAAGCCTTCCTGCAGTGATATCATGTTCCTGAATTGATTCACTTAACAGCAGGGATGCAGGTTCACCCATTCTGCCGCAGGTAAAAGTGTTCATGCCGATATGGGCGAGACCGTTCAGGAATGTGCCCATTGCAAGAACAACCGCTTTTGTTTCAATCTTCTGTCCCGATTCGGTCACGACACCACATGCTCTTCTATTTTTAACAATAATCTTCTGTACCATATCCTGGAAAATGGATATGTTTTCCTGTTCTTCAAGCAATTCCCGACACAATGCCCTATAGTATGCCTTATCTGCCTGAGCCCGGAGTCCCCAGACAGCCACTCCTTTGCTTTTATTCAACATGCGGAACTGGATCCCCGCCCTGTCGGTTATTCGGCCCATTAACCCTCCAAGGGCGTCCACTTC
>JAUVGS010000217.1 GCA_030593665.1 Chitinivibrionales bacterium
TGTATGTTTGACACTGCGAGCAGAAGAGACGGTGACCCATACACCTTCTTCAAAAAGCTTTAAAGATATTGCAACAGTGTTATATGCCGGGTATGAATTTATCTGGATCGGGACGGAAAAAAACGGTGTCTACCTTCTGAATAAAAAATCAGGTAACATCACCGATCTTAAACAAAATACGGAGCTTCTTAATAAAAAAATTCAATCTTTCTGTGATGACGGACTCACTATCTGGATCGGGACAGCAAAAGGATTGTTTAAATTTGACCGGGCCAAAAAGAGTTGTGATGCAATATCAGTGAAAAAATCTGATAACATTCTCTCACTCACCATGCATGACAATCTCCTTTACATTGGTACAGCGAAGGGATTGCGGATATATACTACCAACACCAATGTTTTTCAAGCAGTGCCGCAAATCCTGGATACTATTCGGCATCCGATTCAATCGCTCACCGGTGACCGGCACCTGGTATGGCTTGGTACGGAGAATGGCATTATACAATACAATACACAATCCGCTTCAATCAAAACATATTCAAAATCAACAGAACTGCCTGATAATAAAATCACCTGTGCATTTAAAGATAATCGCCATATCTGGTACGGGACGCGAAACGGATTATGTCAATACAGCATCCTCCTTGACACCTGGACAACGTATACCATTACCGACGGATTAATTGACAATATGATTACCAGTATTGAAGGAGACGGGAGGTATGTCTGGGTGGGTACCTTCATGGGGCTCAGCAGGTTGGATATAGAGTCGCAAACCTGGGAGAATTACGATACCCACGATAACCTTGCGGGGCTGGCAATTAACGCCATTACCGTAGATAGTGATCTCCTGTGGATTGGAGCTGATATACACGGCTTACTGAAAATGGAAAAACAGATACCTCAGTGTCAGATCACCGACATACGACCTGATGAAAAGATTCTCTCTATTATCGGCAGTATTGCCGATAAAGACAAGCAGATGTTTACCATTGAATATGGCCCGAACATAATTCCCTTTATCGGTTTCCGAAAAGGAATCCGGATTTATGAATTGCAGCATGCTTTCCGTGATACCCTGGGCTCCTGGAACCTGGAGGAGGTCACTGACGGTGATTATCTGATCCGCCTGCAGGTAATTGATAATAAAGGCAACTCCAACGAGGATTATTTCCCCCTGTTTGTTGATATGAAACCACCACAGATTACTATTGACTCCTGCCCGGATTATACCGCAAAGAAAAAATGTTACCTGAGCGGTTCCTATTATGGACATACGATAAAAACCATAACACTTCAGCCCGGAAATAAAAAAGCGAAAATTAATCATAAAAATCAGAAATTCGATGGTATAGTCACACTCAAAGCCGGCGCAAACACAATTATCGTCGGGATTCTTGACGGGAAGGGACGAACAAAAACTGCTCAGAGAACTGTTGTTCTTGACAAAACACCACCACTCATTTCCCTGAAACCGGTACACAAGTATGTTACTTCGAATACCATTCTTATATCCGGTGAATGTGTCGATGAGTATGCAAAGGCAGTTGAAATAAAACCGGATACTATCGTTATAAAATGCATTCGGGAAAAAACTGTTTTCTCTCATTCAATTTCTTTAAAAGAAGGAAAAAATATCATCACAATAACAGGTACTGATAAAGCGGGTAATACAACAACAATCGAAAAAGTATTGTACATGGATACAATACTACCCGCGTTTTCGATTATACCGCCTGAACAATTCGTTAATACGCCGCAGGTTACGTTATCCGGTACCTATGGTGATGAGTATATCGGTTCAATTACACGGATACCACAGAAAACAAGGGCACAAATTGATACGGTTAATAAAACATTTACTATAACCATTACTCTCCATGAAGGAACCAACCTTATCAATCTTACCTGCATGGATAAAGCGCACAACGCAACAAACAGTTCACTTCACCTGAATGCAGATTTCACTCCTCCGCGTCTTAAATTCAGGGACTTCATCAATCAAACGGATAAACAGATAATACTTTTGCAGGGCACCTACGCGGAAGATAATCTGGAATCCATTATTGCAAACCCGGGTGAAATACATGCGGTTATCAATGAGTCGTTTCATGTATTTAAACTATCGATACCATTAAAAATCGGAGAAAATACTATACAGGTTCAGGCAAAGGATTTGGCCGGTAATGTATCGGAGTATACCTATGCTGTAATTCGTACAACCCGTTCAGACACATCTGTAGTATCCATCCCGAAGAAAGATTTTTTACAAACACAGGAAACAATCTCTCAACTGACCATGCAGGTAGAACAGCTTCAGGAAAATCGTAATCAGTCCCCTGCCGCAACTTCAGAAGGAAAAAGCTCAATAGCCTCACTGAAACGTGAAATATATACGTTAAAAAAAGAAAATGACGCTTTGAAAAAGAAAACGGAAGAAGTATCCAATATCCCGGTTACTGAAGTTCCGCAGGATACTTACAATACGGATTCTCTTGAGCAGGTCATTTCAGTCCTGACAGAGGAAAATCTTCATTTAGAAGGTACCATTACTACATTAAAAACTGAAATAGAACAAATTAAGGTTTCGTCACCCTCACGGGGCGGGTACATTAAACATGTATGGGTTTCAGCAGCAGTTCTTCGGGACAGACCTGATATTAATTCCAATGATATAGGGAGAGTTTACAAGAATAAATCGGTAACGGTCTTGTACGAATTAAATTACTGGACTCGGGTGATTACTGAAGATGGCCGGAATGGCTATATAAGAAACACCTTATTGAAAGATGAAATTGAAGAATAATGGTTGATAACAATATGCGGTTTGTTTTTCTATACCACAGTATCATTTTAATACTTTTCACCTTTTCTGCCGGCCAGGACAATGACTCTCTGCAGAATATGGAAAGTATTGAACGTTCTTACAAACGGGATGTTATTAATCAGATAAAGAATGAATTGTTAAAAAAGGCAACACAAGAGGAGGAAAAGGTCGATAAACAGAAACTTGAAAAAATTGAGATTATTGCCACACGTGCCTATTCGTCGTTATCCCATCAGCTTCTTCAGCTCAAAAAAAGTATAAAGGAAGCCTTCCGGAAAAAGAAAGATATCTCTGAACAGATCCATATTACCTTTTCCCTCTATCAAGTTAACACGACAATTACCGCGCAGGTTGACAGGGTAGAACCTGCTGATGAAAAGTATGTAAAAAATATCCGAAAGGTATTTGAGAAGTTTACATTTTCTCCCCTGCCGGTGCAATCCCCTGAAATTCAGTTACAGCTTTCAGTTTCACTTTCTGAATAATTTTCTTTCGGGGTGCATTGATGATTTTTATTCTTGCTTCATGTTGTGATTGATTATTAAGAAAAACCTTATTTTTTTTTGTACCTTAGTAACCTATGAAAAAAAACAAAATCCTTAAACCTTATTACCTTATTGTTATGTACTCGAAAACACCAACCTCCATTCCCGTTTCGTATGTAGTATATTTGCGGGGCAAGTACCATGGCTAAAAAATAAAACAGTCCCATGAAACGATGCAGATCAATTAAGGTAATAAGATAAGGATGTTGGTGTATTGTCCTTTTGTTACTACAGATAGAATCACGCTAAAATCGACACACCTCCTTTAAAAGTGTTCAACTTGGGTTAGGCGGGAACCTATTTTTTAAACTCTCTTGATTCCGGCCGAAAAGAATACCGGAATGACAATGACAAAACTAAGGATAAATACTCATGAAACGAGTCGGCGCACACGTATCAGCTTCAGGCGGTGTACAGAACGCCCCACTAAACGCACAGGCGATTGGCGCAAAAGCGTTTGCATTGTTTACCAAAAACCAGCGTCAATGGTTCGCGAAACCATATGATACGAAAACAATTAATGACTATCATATGAATATGGAAGAAACCGGGTATAAACCGGAACATGTCCTACCCCATGACAGCTATTTAATCAACCTGGGAAATCCTGATAAGGATAAACGTAAAAAATCTTTGGAATCGTTTATCGATGAATTGATCCGGTGCAGTCAACTTGACCTGCTTTATCTTAACACACACCCGGGAAGCCATGTTAAGGAAGCCTCAGAAGAAGAATGCCTTTCCATTATAGCAGAATCAATAAACACCGCCCTGGATAAAACAACAGGTGTCACGGTGGTCCTGGAAAATACTGCCGGCCAGGGATCAAATGTCGGCTATACCTTTGAACATCTGGCGGCAATGATAAATCAAATTGATGACAAATCACGCGTTGGCGTCTGTTTCGACACCTGCCATGCCTATGCTGCCGGCTATGATCTCCGCACTCAGAAATCGTGCAAAAAGGTGTTTAGAGAATTTGATAAAATAATCGGTATGAAGTACCTTAAAGGAATTCATTTAAACGACGCCAAATCCGACTATAACAGTCATGTTGACCGTCACCATAGCATTGGTAAAGGGACCCTGGGTATTGAAGTGTTTAAATTCCTGATGAACGATTCCCGGTTTGATGAAATCCCGATGATACTTGAGACCGTTGATGATACTATCTGGGAAGAGGAAATACGATTTCTATATAATTTAGTAACATGATTTTATTATTAAAGCTTTTTCTGAAGTAGTATATTTTCACTAACGATTTTCTGTATCTCAGCAAATGTTTCAAATGAATAATATTCGACACCGTCTTCTTCGTATACCGTACG
>JAUVGS010000368.1 GCA_030593665.1 Chitinivibrionales bacterium
CGGATTCAATAGAATCTCCCGAATACAGTAATGCCATATCACCGGGTATTCTGTTTGACTGGCGTATACAGAGAAAATTTATAAGGGAGTTCAGGGTGCAATACACCATAGGCGGTTCTGTATATGAAGGCACCTTTTTTAAATTGGATTCCTATAAGAAATCATGGGATAACAAGCTGGATATCAGCATGAAGGCCGGGAGGAACTTTTTCCTGCGTATGTTGCTTAATGTCAGCTACTTATTCGATGAGGAGATGCTGAGGTACGACCTGGCTGAGTTGAAGGCGACAGCGTTGTTTTAGGATTCACCACAGAACGTAGGAGAAAGAAATAGAACACGGATGACACGAATTTTCACGGATAAAGAAAGTTATTTAAAAAAAAAGAGAATTTTGAATTAAATTGACATAAAAAACCGTAATCATATAGTAAACTATTAATAAAGAGATTCACCGCGGCAGACATTGCGGTGAAAAAAAAGCGATGGAATTATGAAAAAAATATCACGAAGAAAATTCATCAGCACAACAGCCCAAACTGCCGCGGGCCTGGGTATTGCCGCCGGATGTACAGAGAGAACTATTGTTGGAGATGACATCAGGCCGCCCTCAGCACCAACGGGCCTGTCGGTGTTTGTTAAATTTGAAGTCGACGGCAGTAAAATGGCGCTACTTTCCTGGAACGAACATGACCTTACCGATATAACAGGTGCGTATAGCGAAATCAAGATCAGGGGGTATAATGTCTACCGTCACGACAAAATGGAAAAGATTAATGATAAACTGGTGACAGATACCAATTCCACTGATCCAAGCGATTTGGAAGAAGGCGCTACCTACAGCTATTCAATTACTGCAGTTGACCATAATTACAACGAGAGTCCACGGTCAAGTTCTAAATTAGCCCTCGTTAAAAAACCAAGTAAAATTTATTCTACCACTGATCCGGGTGTTGCTTCAGGTATTAAAATCAATGCCGATTTGGCAAAAACAATGGTACATAATGTGGTAATGGCAATGACCGGTGAGGCAACAATTGCCAAAGCTTTTGAGTCACTGTTACCGGATCTGACAGTCGAAAAGACTATCGCTATAAAAATAAACTGCCTGGCCAAAGGCGGTTTATGTACTCATCCTGAACTGGTTGCTGCTGTTATTGACGGTCTCAGCCAAACCATCGGCGGCACGTTCCCACTCGATAATATCACCGTATTTGATGACCGAATGCCGAGCCATCTGACAGCAGCAGGTTTTACCTTAAAAAACGAACAGGGTGATTACAAGGTTATTACTCTCTACGGTGATAATAATGCCTGGGGCGCTCCTGCTACTGTTCACAACAGCTCACAACGCTTTGCTAAAATCGTTGAAAAGGTTGATTATATTATTAACGTGCCTGTCCTTAAAAACCACAGCAGCGCAGGTATAACCTTTGCCCTTAAGAATTTCTTCGGGATAATAGACGCTCCCGGGGACATGCATGATGACCCTGCCGATCCTAAAGCGACCTGGTGTGATCCCTATGTTGCGGAAGTGTACAAAAAAGTTGCAGATAAAGTAAAACTTATTATCGGTGATGCTATTTTCGGGGCATATAAAAACGGGCCTAGTACACCACCTAACTTTGCATTGTATACGGTTCTTGCAGGAACAGACCCCGTTGCTGTGGATATGTATGCTTTCGACCTGATAAATACAGAGCGGCAAAATAAAGGTTTAGGTGCAATTGCTTTAGAGCCGGAGCCGGTAAATACAGGACCGGTTGATGCGCGGCATATTATAACTGCAGCTTCACAAGAGTATAATCTCGGTATTTTCAACTATGAAATAATTGAGGTATAACCATGACTGTCTATGACTTATTTAAAGCTAAAAACGTCATAACAGTATTCGCAACAGTGCTATTACTTCTAGCCGTTTGCAGAAAAAGCGTTGATCCCGGCGCCGGAGCCGATCCCGGTGACCTTCTTCCGGTAAACGACGATATCAGCGGCTTCAAGAAAAAAGGCAGCGAAGCTATTATGACCGACTACCAGACTATCATGGATGCTATTGATGGCGCCGCTGAAAAGTATATCTTTTACGGCTTTGTCGAAGGTGTCCAGCAGATGTACAGCAACGGTTCGGTAGATATAGATTTGCGTATTATGAACCATGGCAACGTAAGAAATGCAGAAGGTCTTTACAATGATTTCTACCCCTCTTCACCAGAGGTTCTTTCAACTGAAAATCCGAAAGTGGTTGTGGACCACTCCCTGCTAAACGGCTATATAATTTACTATATGCGTGATAATATTTTCCTTGAAATTTACACTTTCGATAAGACAAACTTTGCCCTGAATATGGCGAGGCAGTTTTATACGAATATTGATGGGAAGATAGGCTCCAGATAAAACATATAGATGGTAACGGTGATGATGCCCGCTTTATAGGGGTGACGAGAAAAAATCGTCCTTCGTCCTCGTCCTCGGCTCTTCTTTTTTCGATGATGACGAGGACGAAATGGACTCTATTCAGTAAATCGCTATACTACTTAATCTGCACTCTCCCATTAACAATCTGCTCCCCTACCTGAAGGTTGTACGCATATATCCCCTTGGGAACCTTGCGGCCATTTGCAAACACACCCGGCCATACAATTCTTTTCTGTGCAAAGCCCCTGCCTGACCATACCTTCTTACCATGGAGGCTGTAAATAGTAAGTTCAACCTGTTTTCCCTCAAGGAATGGATATGAAAAGGTGACATGAGAATTGGCCGGATTTACCGATACTGTCACTTGATTATTGTGTTGCGGGCCTGATTTTTCTAAAACAGGAGTTGGATCCTCAAATGGGTATTCGAGTTCAATTCTCTCAATAGTTGCATCACTATTATTACCCAGATTATAGGGGTCTTTTACCGCAAGCTCGAATGTTTTATATCCCCAATCCCCCCAACCCGTTTTTAATCCATTGTCCAAAAGGATTTCCGTGCCGATATAATCATTCGCCACAGGGTCCTGTGTCGCTAAAATACAGTGGGCATTAAAATCAGGACTACCGCCGGGGCCATAGGCTGACCTGCCGCAAATTGCATCCAATACTACCAGTACCAGTTTATCTTTGAAGGTCGGCTGACTATTCAATATCGACATCCAGGGATACTGCTCATCATTGCCATAATCATGCAAATAGGATAAGGATCCACTCACACACCCCATCATGTTTTTCAAAGC
>JAUVGS010000558.1 GCA_030593665.1 Chitinivibrionales bacterium
AACCGTATGCGTAGAAGGGTTGAAAACAGTGATTTTCGCTTCGTTATTGTTGGCGATATACGTTTTGGTTTCGCTCACAAAATCAATGTCAACAGGGTTCCGGTTGTAAAGAACCATTCACAAGGCAGCCATTCTCCGGTATACCCTGCATGAACCTTCCATTCGGTGAATCCAAGTTTACCCCATGCATTGTTTTTTGCAGTGAGTGTGCCGTGTGAATGGCCGAAACTGCTGTCAAGGCTTGTCCAGAACGTAAGACCGTTCCTGTAGTAACAGCCGATTTCAGGCTCATATTTAAAGATGCTTCCATCAGGGGTGTTTGATATATATCGTATGATGAAATCAACCTTTGATTCATCATATCGGGCTGTCCTGTTGGAATGCCCCTCTCCAGCCGGAATGCCCGAGTGGGTGGTTGAATAAGAGACACCGGATACTATCCTGCGATTATCAGACAGGTTTAGAGCAGGATGAAATCTGACCTCAAATGCCTTGTGGTTATGGTTAACTATTCTGCGCTTTACATCATCCGAATCATTATATGGCGTATTGTTTCTGTCGAGATAGGGAAAATCATTGTTACTGCCGAGGTATGTTATTGCACTAAACACATCTATACCTGAGGCGCTTGAGTGATTCACACTTACCGCATGACTGTTGTAACCATACGCTCCAAGAGACGATAAAATATCGACACTATTACCTTTAGTCATCGATTTGCTTTTTATATTAATAACACCGCCGATGCTATTGCCGCCAAAACGACCCGGTGTTATACTCTTGTAAATCTCAATCTCACTGATACGGTCAGGGTTGATTTTACTCAAGTCAACAGCTCCGCCCATTGCCGGATTCAGCGGTATACCATCGAGCATGACAAGTACTTTACTTCCAGGTCTGCCACGTATGGAAATTGTCTGGAAACTCCCTGTGCCGCCGTATCTTCTTGTCTGAACCCCTGCCTGTTCAGCGATAACATCCGCGACACTTTTTCCCGTTCCTTTCCATTCGTCGGATTTAATTATAATTAAAGACTGAGTTGATTCAAGAAGACGCTGTTTTCTATTTGCGCGTACGATTAATTTGTCAAGCTCTACGATGTCCTTGTTGGAGGCTTTCTCAATTGCTGAATTATCGGATGTGCCTTTTAAGGGAGTGGCATTAGCTTTTTTCTCCGGCAGTTCTTTTTTTGTAGTTCCTGTATCATTGCCGGAAATGGGACAAGTATCCGGGTCTGCATGAATGGCGGAATCGCCCGCAAACATTGGATTGACAACAGGTTTGAAAGACGAAAATGTTTTCTGCGCCATAAGACACAGACAGAGTAGAAAATAAAACCGCACTGAGAATTCCCTTCGATCCATTTCCTCGAGGATCATTGGGGGTTATGATGAAAATCATCAAACTATTCAAGCAGGTTTCCTGGCTTTCCTGATTCTCTCGGCCTTCCCATGCCGTTAAAGGCACAGTGACCTGGATTGTTGAAAGAATACTCATCCTAACGCGGGATAAATCCGCAAGTAAGTTCCTTATCAGATTCCTTTCTAAAAAACAAGAAAGCAATCTGTAAGGTACTAACACGCAGGATCAGGATTACAGTGGCGGGTCCGCTCCCGATTTTCACGGGATTCCCTGGCACTTGAAATTTCAAAGAATTTAAAAGATAATAAATTCCGGGAGTAAATACAACCGGCATTTATTTTTTTTACAAATGCATTGTTAAACACCGATTACCACAGGTTATATAAGCGTCATAGATTTTGTCGATCATCAGAC
>JAUVGS010000483.1 GCA_030593665.1 Chitinivibrionales bacterium
ACCCATTAAAACCAAATTCAATACTACAATCATAGGTAAACCCTAAGGTTTTTAATACTTCCATTGTAATTGAACTATAATCAAGATAGGGGCTGCGAAAGCCTCTTGTTTCATTGTCATTTACTCCAAGTTGTTGTATAAAAAAAATATTAGTAGAAGAAATTTCTTCTTTCCATTTCTCTGAAGTAAAAGAAAGGCCACCGGTAGAATGATTCCATGTATGGTTTCCTATCTCATGCCCATCCTGCACCAGAAGTTTCCATTCCGCAGCGACCGCAGGATCACTTTCGCCATAACCACCGGTACAGAAAAAAGTAGCTCGCACCGGGCTGCCGTCATAGGTAAGGGGATTGCCTGAACCGGTTGGATTTTTCTTATCCTTGACCAGTTCTCTGAACCATTTGATACCATCTGGATAGGCGTTGTCATCAAAGCCGAAGCAGACAAACATGGGGCACTGTTCCGGTTTAAGTCCGCCCGGAGGTGACTGGGAATAGGGGAAATTATCTGCTGAAATGATTGCACATGCTGTAATGATTAACGGGATTGCTTTCAGAAATAGATTTTTAAAGGACATGAACATTCTTTCTAACTAAGTAGTGTCTGTCCGAAAACGTCATTCCCGTATGTTTTTAGCGGGACCGCGCAGCAGCTGCGATTACGACTGCATGGTAGCCCTGGAGCAAATCCATGCCTTAATTTGTGTAAAAAAGCTTGATTCCGGCCTAAAAGCATACCGGAATGACAGCAAACAGGTACTTTCCGGACAGACACTAAGTAGCTGTTGTAATCAATACTTATCACAATTACCTCTTACTATATATTATACCACAATATTGGCAAAAATATTATAAAACATCCGGGAACCGGCAAAATGCATAGAAAATGACTTGAAAATGTTAATAGTTAGGAGGGGCACAGGTTCATGGTCCACCGTTTATCCCATAGCCGTCAGGCTAACTGTTGTAACGCATGGTTAATAGCAATAATATATCGTCCCTACGGGACTAAGGCGCCTTATTGTTTTATCAATTGCTAGAGATATATAATCCCTATGGGATAAAAAACCCGGCTCTATGTCCCGTAGGGACAAAATATCTATAGCTACACTGTTTGAAAATATCATTCAAGTCCCATAGGGACGATATATAACAGCGTTAAAATAAACCAGTTATCCCTGTGGGCAAGTACGAAAGCCCCTGGTAACATTATGTAGAAGCAGAATGGTTATTCCCATGCTCCTCTGCTTAACATACTGTTATAAAATTACCCTGACGGCTATGCCCAGAACCCTTAAAGTGTGTTTACTTAATCTATAACCTCAATATCCGCGCCGATGCTCCTGAAATCCTCAACAAATCCCGGATAGGTCACGGTTGCGGATTCTGCTGTTTCAATACTCGTTTCCCCTTCAGCAACCAGGCCTGCTAATGCGAGCGCCATGACAACGCGATGGTCATGGTGGCCGTTGACCCTGGTGCCGGTGAGTGCGCTTTGGTGGATAACCAGGCCGTCATCCTTTTCTTCAACTGAGGCGCCCATTTTTGTCAACTCTTCAGTCATAACCGCGATACGGTCGGTCTCTTTGATCCGAGCCTGTTTGACATTGACAATATGAGTCGAACCTTCCGCAACACAGCCGAGCACAGAAAATGCCGGGAGCGCGTCGGGCATAGTATTGAGATCGATTTCCGTCCCGTGAACCGCAGCACTTTTCTGTACCGTTGCAGACAGATTTTCCCGGGTGACGTGCACACCCATGTGCTCAAGAATAGTAAAAACCTCCTTGTCGCCCTGCGGGTCGGAGAAGTCAATGTTGTCAAGGATTACGGGCCCGCCCGTAAGAGCGGCGGCAACAGCGCCAAAAGTAGCTGAGGAGAAATCTCCCGGAATCCTTTGATTGAGCGGCGGGTAGTGTTGATTTCCCTGAATCCTGAACGTTGAAAAATTATCAGACACGTCACAGGATACACCCATTTTGTCAAGCCACCACAGGGTGATTTCAACGTAGGGTTTTTCATGGAGGTCTTCAACGTGAATCACCGAGTCATTTTCCGCGAGTGGTGCGGCAATAAGAAGGCTTGAGAGGAACTGTGAGGTTACGCCGCTCACGGTAGTTTCACCGCCGGTGACAGGCCCTTTTATCGTAAAAGGAATATCCCGGTCTTCCTGATGAATCGTACAGGATGCGCCAAGGTCCTGCAACGAATCCAGGAGTGGTTTCATTGGTCGGGAGCGAAGTGACTCGTCACCGTCAAAGGTACGGGGCTTTCTGCCGAGCGCTGCAGCTGAGGTAAACAGCCGTGTGCCCGTGCCTGAGTTGCCGAGGACAAGTGAGTCCGATCCTCCGGAGAAATCGTTTCCG
>JAUVGS010000405.1 GCA_030593665.1 Chitinivibrionales bacterium
AGTGATGGCGAGTGTGTTTAAAAAAGAAGTAGTTCAGAAAAAAGTTATTGAAATCATTCAAGATTCGCTTGATGTAGATGCTAAAGGCACAGTAAGATTTCGCAGTCGTATAGGTCGTGGTAGTGGTAAAGCTATAGAAATTCCTGGCGAAGTAGAATAATACACTATGAAGCCTATAAAGAAGCATACCCGGATATGAAGATTCCCACGCTTGTCGATGACGGGCCTGATGGAAACAATCCGACATTAAGCACGGGGTGTATCGTATCTAAAAAATTCAAGGCAATGTATACGTCAATTGTAGTCATCGGCCTCGATAAAAAAGTTGCATTTGTTGCACATTGGCCGCCGTACCAGGGAGGTAACTGGACTGATGCGGCAGCAAAAAAGTGGGTTAACTCGGAATACCCTAAATTTGATAAAGCACTCGAAGACCTCTTAGCTGGTATTGACAGCGAGCCGCCGGAAGTAGAAGTGAAATCGCCTTCAAGTGGTGATGACCTGACTGTTGGCGTTACAGAGGATATCATCTGGACTGCTACCGATAATGTCGGTGTCGTATCACGGGCGATTTATCTGTCAACTGACGGTTCCACCTGGGATCTTATCGATAGTGCGGATAATAATTCCGGAACCTATTCCTGGACCATTCCTAATGATGTATCTAATGACTGTAAGATTAAAGTCATTGCCTACGATGAGATAGGAAATGCCGGTAATAATGAGTCTGAATCTTTCTCAATAGGTTCGACAGGTATTATCCATAACCTGACTAAAGCAAAGGAATTGATTTCCATCAGGAAAAATGCCGGTTCATACTCTGTTTATATGCCCTTTGCAGGAAGCTATAATGTTACCATTACCGATGTGCAGGGAAAACAGATTGCCTCATTTAACACTTCAAATGGAAGAGGCTGGTATGCGATGCAGGGAGCTCTTTCGTCAGGTATGCATCTGGTCAGTGTTAAAACGCCGGGAAGAACAATTGTCAGTAAAGTCTGGTTTGTAAGATAATAACCGGCAAGTATTCATTTGTATAGTGAAAAGCCCGTCTTTTTCAGAGGGGCTTTTTTATGAACCGGCCATGAATTTTACAAGTGTTTTTACCGGTTACCGTAGTTAATAAGATTGTACGGTATGACCGTACTCGTGCAGGACAAAGTACATTATCGAATAACGAGAAATTTTTTATAACTCTTTTTTTCCGGCATACTGATACTCACAATGGCAATGCCGGAAGATAGATGTGCAGGTATCTGATACCATTGTTTATTCCGGTCGGTTCTGATAGATGCAAGAAACCGGCCCTTTACATCTGAGATGGTAATGGTGTGGTGACTGGAAAACGGTACCGAAATATAAATCGATTCGGCTGTTTTCCTGATCAGGAGTTGTTTACTATTTAAAAATAAATTGTTTTTTATACCAGTATCGAGATTGTAGGTTACAGTAAGCCTGGGCCGCTCTGCCTGTTCCGTCGTTTCCGAAGATCGTATCCGTGCTCCGGTATAATCATCCTCGTAGGGGAATTTTAATATAAAACCGTGGTTGGTGCTTTCATCTTTTACCATCTCCTGAACTGCTGAAGTAACGGTATAATCTTCCCAGACCTTGACAGCGGTATTACTGTTGTTGTCCAGTGTGGCATTTGAAAACGCAGGCTGGTTATCCCATGTGACGCTGTCCTCTTCCCAGGTCCCGAGTATTCTGTACAGGGATTTTTCATCATTATCCGGCTTTCCTGAGGTGCCTTCCTGAATACCATGATCGAAGACATAGAAAGAGAGAACAGCTTCCCTGATTTCATGCTGTTTTGGAATGGCTGAAAGATCGAATATTATGACCACCCGGGCCGTAGGGTCCCCTCAACAGCTTTCTCTATGAACTTTCAGCTCCTCAAGATCACCAAAATTTTCCGTACCCATTCCATACACCGTATACACATACGAATCTTCACAGCCGGTATAGTCGTCAAGGCCGTTTTGTAAAATAATAGTTGTGTCTGCGGCGGATGCTAACGGTAACGTTGCTACCAGAGTGGTAAGGAAAATGGTACACAATTCTTTGAACATTACTATCACCTTTACAACGTATATTAACAAAAATATGCAAGACAGCACTTATTTAACTATGACAACTTTGTGCCCACATGTCGTTTTATTTACCGTAAGTTTAAAGAAGTATACCCCTGAACCGAGGGTGTTTTTTCCCCAGTGTAGTATATAAATTCCTGCCCGTTTGTATTCATCCAATAATATCGAAACTAATTTACCATTCATTGAGTAAACCCCTAATGTCGCTTGTCCAGCTTTTGGTATATTCAGCCGTACTGTTTTTTGTCGGAGCATTATTAAAAATTCTGGAGAAGTAATTTTCTGTCCCGGATTATGAATCCCCGTTAAACCCTGGGTATCTCTCCAGTCCTTGTCATACTTATCCGCCCACGCTTGTATTTCATTTGAGAGGCTGCTTGTGTCAAGTTTATTATATCCAAGGTCGCAATCCACTGCCGGTGTCAGATGTACTATTGAGTCAGGAAGGCTGGTGAGAGCATTATTATTGAGATACAGGACTTCTAAATTTGCTAGATTTCCAATTTCAGCAGGGATACTGGTCAATTCATTTTCACTTAAATCCAGCATGAAGTGTAATTTTTTCAGATTTCCTATTTCTGAAGGTACACTGGGCAGGTGATTGTATTTAACCCTGAGATATTCCAGGCTGTCAATGTTTCCGGTCTCTGCAGGAATGCTGGTCAGTTCATTTTTATACAGGTCAAGAAGCTTCAGCTTTGTCAGGTTACCTATTATAGAGGGGATACTTGTCAGGTTATTGTCACCGAGATACAATTCTCTTAACTCCGTCAAGTTGCCTATTTCCGTAGGAATACTGTCCAGGTTGTTTCCTTCAAGATTAAATTCTTCTAATGCAACACAGTTGCCGATCTCCACAGGCAGGCT
>JAUVGS010000400.1 GCA_030593665.1 Chitinivibrionales bacterium
TATAATTAAAGCAAGCCTGAAAGACACTGTTTTGCAACAGCAGATTGTCGAAAAATTAAGTTTGTTGTCGTTTCCTGAAATATCCTTATATGATGATGTTACTCTCATATTATATCATATAGCTGTTGGTGAAAAGGCCGGTTTAACGGAAAAGAAAGAAATTAAAATCAGTTTGATTATATTTGCAACATTATTGAGTATTATATCATTAATAATTTTATCAAAAATTGAGTGACACTCCTGCTAACAAGCTGCTGGTATCCATGGAAACCTATTTTGATTATAAATGTATCAGGCATGATGATGTGACTCGTGCACGCGCAGGAATTTTCAGTACACCTCACGGCTCGATTGAAACACCTGTTTTTATGCCGGTCGGTACCCAGGCTACGGTAAAATCACTCTCGCCGGATGAGCTGGTGCAGTGCGGGTGTCCGATAATTCTTGCCAATACCTTTCATTTGCATTTACGGCCCGGAGACGATCTTATTCGTGAAGCCGGGGGCCTGCATCGATTTGAACAGTGGAACCGCGCTATTCTCACAGACAGTGGTGGATTTCAGGTGTTCAGCCTTCGGGATATTTCATCAATTTCCGATGATGGTGTCTGGTTTCAATCGCATATTGACGGCTCGCGCCATTTTTTTTCACCCGAGACCGTGATGGAGATTGAGCATAATCTCGGTGCGGATATCATTATGATGTTTGATGAATGTCCCCCGGCAAAAGTGGAGCAGAGTGCAATCGCAAAAGCTGTTGACAGGACAATAGCCTGGGCCGCACGCTGTGTTGAAAGGCATGCATCGCTTCCGGAGCATTTTGGATATCCCCAGGCCCTGTTTGGTATTGTTCAGGGAAGCACCTTCTCATCCCTGCGCGAACGGTGTGCCAGAGAACTTGTTGCCATGGATCTGCCGGGCTACGCTATTGGCGGCCTTGCCGTCGGAGAGGCGGTTGAGGATATGTATGACATGGTCCGGTTCACCAGTGACCTGCTGCCGGTTGATAAACCGCGTTATCTCATGGGAGTGGGCCTGCCGCAGAATATTCTTGAATGTATTGCTCGCGGGATTGATATGTTCGATTGTGTGCTGCCGACACGAAACGGTAGAAACGGCTGCGCTTTCACCTGGAAAGGTAAGGTAAATATTCGCAATGCATGCCATACCCGTGATTTTGATTCTGCACTTGATACTACCTGTGCCTGTTATGCATGCCGGAACTTTTCACGCGCCTATCTGCGCCACTTATTTATGGCAGGTGAAATTCTTGCCATCAGATTGTTGACTCTCCATAATGTTCATTTTTTCATGGAACTGGTAAGAAATGCCAGGGAGCATATTATCGAGGGTACTTTTTCCGAATGGAAAAATGATATTCTTCATTCGTTAGTACCTGGAGAAAACGATGAGTAATACAAAAATCAGGGAATGTGCCGGAATAGCATTAGGGGAGTGTTTGAATCTCTCACGGAACGAACAGTTGCTTGTCGTATGTGACCCGCCATGCTTTGAAATAGGCCATGCTTTCTGGGATGTTGGCAGGAGCTGCTGCAAAGAAGCGGTCATGGTACAGATATCGCCACGCAGGGAAAATGGCACTGAACCGCCGGTACCGGTGGGCAGTTGGTTTAGTCAATTTGATGTCGCAGTTATGCCGACCTCAAAGTCACTCACCCATACGGAGGCACGACGATTGGCGAGTAAAAACGGCACACGTATCGCGACACTCCCCGGCATCAGCAAAGAAATTTTTATCAGAACAATGAAAACCGACTGGAAACGGCTTGGACGGTCTACCCGTGCTGTTGCAGCTCGATTATCATCGGTTAAAAAAGTACATGTGCAATCTGACGCGGGAACGGATTTAACATTCGAGACAGGTGGCCGCTGTGCAAGGGCGAATGACGGTGAGATAACTTCTAAGGGTGCATCCGGCAATTTACCGGCGGGTGAGGCCTTTCTCGCCCCTCTTGAAGGAACGGCTGAAGGAAAACTGGTTTTTGACGGATCATTTCCGGTTCAGGGCCTGCTGAAAAAACCATTTGTGTTACAGGTCAAGGCCGGAAGAGTATGCCGCGTATTTGACCATGAGTGCAGCAATTATCTGCGGCGCGTGTTCAGTAAGTATGGCAGTGATGCACGTACTGTAGCGGAATTCGGTGTGGGTATGCTTGATACGGCAATACTAAGCGGGAATATTCTCGAAGACGAGAAAGTAAAAGGCACTATCCATTTTGCTCTTGGTGATAATGCTTCCATGGGCGGGAACGTTAAGGTGCCGGTTCATCTTGACGGTATTATAAAAAATCCCAGCGTCTGGCTTGATGATAAATTGTGGATGGAAAAGGGTAAAATAGTCGGGTGAAATTAAAACCTGTTTGTTACTATTAAGGTGTAGTGTTAAAGGGCGTCATTCCCGCTAAAAACATGCGGGAATGACGTATCCTTATGTTTTAGTGGTATATCCGAATAGTTACTACTGTTTTTTGTATGAATTAAGGAAAGAGCAAATGGATCGTAATAATCATCACAATGAAATACTTTCATATATTGACAAATACGGTATTTATGATAAAGATGGCACGAAACCAAAAAAAGTGAGTAGAAAGAAACCGTGCTATGAGAAAGTAAAGAAGGGGCTTCGTAAAGTTGTCGATCTCCACGGAATGATTCAGGACGAAGCTGTTTTTACATTAAGGAAAATGTTTCTTGAATGTAAACGAAGAGGGGTCGATTCAATTCTTATTATTCATGGTATCGGATACAACTCCAACCCTGTTGAAGGGCCGATCCTGAAAAAGACGGTTCAGGCAATGCTGGAACATGAGTTCTGTAATGATATTAAGGAGTTCCGGACTGCACTGCCCAAAGACGGTGGGGAAGGAGCGACTATTGTCAAGCTTAAATACTGATTTCAGACCTCAGTATAATACGCCAAATTGACAATGGTAAATCGCAAGTTTCTTTTCCTCTATT
>JAUVGS010000029.1 GCA_030593665.1 Chitinivibrionales bacterium
AGGCGTCATGAAGTTCTTTCGGAAGGTAGCCGAGTTTCTCCTGCCAACTGGCATTTACCCAAAGGATATTCTTATCGGCATCTATAATAGTGACAAGATCATGCGAACTCTCAAACATAATGCGAAAACGTTCTTCATTCTCCTGTAATACTTTTACCGCTTCATTTTTCTCCTTCAGAATTGTATCAAAATCATATTTGACAAGTGAGATTGAATCATATACCGTTTTAAAAGGATGATTTTGATCAATCTCATCAATAATGTCACCGACGCCATCATGTTCCCAGTTTATCATCCCAAGGATATATAACAACTTTGAGACATGTTCCCGTATCTGACCATCTGAAGTTTTCCGTTCCTTGATATCCGGTTTGCCAACAGAAAGTTTGTTCTGTTTTTTTCGCTCAATTATATCCAACGCTTCTTCTAAACTACGGACAGTTATAACTTCAAAAGGGATAAATTGACGACTCAAATTTACTATAACGCTCATAAATTTATTCAATCCGTAAATTATCGAATAAACACATGAATATTCTTTCTGTACTTTTTTAATCCCTTCAATATAGAGAATTCTTGCTTTCCAGGTGCTTTTTGTAATGCCACTCCAATTCGCAATTCGATAAAATTTTCCTTCAGGTAACCGGATATCTTCAAGAACTTTCTTATGTAATTCAAAATAGTGGTTCACATGATGTTCTTTTAGAATACCGGCAGCCTCAGTGTAAACGATATCACCGCCAATTACCTTGAACTGTACTGAAAATCCGTCAATAGTAAGCTGCCAGTCATCCCTGCTTATCTGTTGTACCATTGTTGTCGTGTCGATTAAATGATTCTCTTTCAGCATCTTCACTGCACAGGTAATAGCCTCTTCATAACTTTTCACAACGACTACCGGATAGGTAGTTCTAATTAACTTCAAACCTACATTAAAAGACAATTTGACAAACCAGGAGCTATTAAAACCCCAGTACCCTAATAGATTGCCTAAATCCCTCTCCCTGATCATACATTCCATGAATTGTTGACGACCTTCTCGTGAAGGATCGCCGGTTACACCGCTATAATCCTTAAGTTCAACATATTTTTCGCCTAACAGGTTAGCATCTTTGAGGACTTTTTCTCTTTCTTCAAATAATCGTACCATCCCATTCTTACCGCTATTTCCTTTTGGAGTATTCAACAATATTCGTTCGCCAATAAATTTAAAAGTAATTGAATATGATTCCCCACAATCAATATCCGTCCACTCGGGTTTCTGTACTATTGGGAGACCGGTAACCGGGCATACATTCTTTTTATCGATACTACTGTTTTTCGAACTAACCATGATTTATCTCAGCCGAGCTAAGGTAACAATTATACAATCATATTATCAGATAAAAACGGTATGGACTTCGAGGTATAATGAGTATATATAGTAAACAAGCTGCCTGGTAAAATAGTTTCTGCCGTAAAAGCAGGAATTACGCTATCATGGAATTTAAACAGTGGAACAACTCTTAGTGAAAGTAGTACTTTCTACTAATCGCTTGCCCTAACGCAGATAAACTGCTATAGTCCAATTTATGAGGGATAAGTATCTCTTTATACCCTGAAGGGCATAAGAGATACTTAGAAATTTACACAGAGCCTTTCAGGGTATCCGCCTTTTAATAGCATCGACGGCTTCTTCAACATTACCGTACACTTCCAGCTTTTTTATCAGTTCAGTCAGCTCAAACAAATTCATAACAAGGTGATTTACATTCGCGAACAACACATCACCACCGCATTCGCCGGCCTTTTTCTTTACCGCCAGAATAACTGATATCCCCATACTGCTGATATAATTTGCATCGAGCATATCAAATACAATCCAGTATTTTTTATCGGCAATTATGTCATTCAACCGTTCACGAAACAGTGGTATATGTTCCTGAAGTACACTGCTGTCAACAGAAATAACCACAACCTGGTCATGTTCATTTACATTAATTTTCACAATAACTCCCGGATGAAACAATACCTGTTAATTTCTATGTAACCGAATCGGTTAATAATAGACTTAAAAATACATCAACCACTTCAGGTGAGAATTGAATACCACACCCACATTTCAGCTCCTTTATCGCAGCGCCTTTTGATAATTTCTGTTTAAATTCCCGATCGGTCGTCATAGCATCATACGCATCAGCAACCGCAAGTATCTGAGCCCCTAACGGTATCTCCCTTTCTTTCAATCCCTGCGGGTAACCACTGCCGTCATACCACTCATGATGATGCTTGATAATGGGAATCTCTTTCTCAAGAAATTTTACATCCTTTAAAATATTCACCCCAATCATGGGATGCTTCTTGAGAATTTCAAATTCTCCTTTTGTAAGCGGGTCCTTTTTAACCAGTATTGCTTTATCAATACCAATTTTTCCAATATCATGTAACAAGCCTGCATTCTGGATAATATCAACTTCCTCCTCATCGATATTCATGGCCTGCGAAATTGCAACCGAATAGCGGGAGACATTCTCCGAATGCTCAAGGGTATAATGATCTTTAACATCCACCGCTTTTAACAGCGCATTAGTTGATTCCATATAGGTTGCACGCATTTGATTCGAAAGAGAGAGTACTTCGGACTTCAAATTCGAAATGCCATCCAGATCAAGCGTACTCATATCATGTTTCTGCTCTTCCTTCCATACCCGTATAAGGTTGCGGCCATCATGTTTTGCCTGATATAGTGCAATATCCGAGCGTTCTATCATCTCCTGTTTTGAGGTAATTTCGTTCCGGTATTCTGAAACACCGATACTCACGGTAAGATGCACGGATTGATTTTCACTCTGAAAGATATGGCTTTCAATGGCCTTGTGTAATTTAGTAGCATGCATCATTGCGCCTTCAACATTCTGAGTGGTAATAACAAGGAATTCCTCGCCGCCATATCTTCCACAAATGTCTACTTCACGAGTATTCTGTCTGATGATCGTTGATATTTCGCGCAACACCAGGTCACCAAACTGATGGCCATAGGTGTCATTGATCTTTTTAAAGTGGTCTATATCAAGCATCATGCAGGCAAGCGGTACATGATATCGTTTCGCCCTTTTAAACTCAAAATTAAACCGTTCCTGTATAAAACGATGGTTAAACAGACCGGTCAAACCGTCAGTGATTGACAACTCAACGAGGTCTTTATTCTTCTTGTCAAGTTCCTGGAGTAATACTCTTTCAGAAGCGAGTGCGAATTTCAATTCCTCAAGTGCAGTTTTCAATCCTTCTTCGGCTTCCTTACGTTCTGTAATATCCCGTAACGAGCCAGCAAGTCTAACCGGTTTTCCCCCATCGTTCGATACGGCCGTTCCACGAACCACCACCCACCGGAAACTGCCATCCTTATGAAAAAGACGATGTTCATTCTCAATAGTTGAAACATTACCATCAAGGTGCGCATCTATCTGCGAGCGCAGGTCGGAAAGGTCATCCGGATGGACACGATTAAACCATTCATCAGGGCTTGTGCTGATTTCATTCTCTTCATAACCCAGCATCTCTTTCAATTCCGGTGAAATATACAACTCATCAGCAACAAGGTTCCAATCCCACACACCATCCTGCGATCCCTTAATTGCTAATGCATACCGTTCTTCACTCTCCTTCAAACGTGCCTCGGCAGCTTTTCGATCGGTAATATCTCTGATGGAAATGAGAAATGCGTCACTCCCCTCCCATTGTGTCCTGACCGCATGCGCTTCAACAATCCGGTCTGTATCATCACCCTTCGAAAGAATTATTTCACTGCTTTTCTCCAGATTAAAGGAATAGTCAAATTCCTGTTCTAAAAACTCGGTTGCTGATCGAGAGAATAATTTTTCAGCCGCAGGATTTACAAAATGAACCCTTTTATTTCCATCGACAATAATGATGCCATCAGCATTATTTGTTATGACCGTAAGTAACCGCGCTTCGTCAGCCTGAAACTCAAGAGTTTTCTGCTCCAGTTTAATCATCACATTCTGCCGCTCTATAGCTGACCGCACAATGCGTAAAAAAGCTTTCCCGTCAAAATATCCCTCAATAAGGTAATCCTGCGCTCCTGAGCGTATCAGTTTAATAGCTTGAGCCTCGTGCTTTTGATCCGCCATTACCAATAACGGTAGATCATCGGCCTTTCTCTTAAGCATGTCAAAAGTGGTGCTGTCCTGTTGAAATGAGATATCAAATATAATAGCGTTTATACTGCTATTCTGTATAGTTGCAGAAATATCGAGAATATTATTCGTGTTGGAAAGACTGACCGTTTCATTCACAGTATCTGCACAAAGGCGCTGCAGTAACTTTAAATAGTGGTCTTTTTCTTCAAGTATTACTATTGATAGAGATTTTTGTCTCATAGATTATGCCTGAATATTTCAACTGGAAAGGAAATGGCAGCATATGCTGTTACAGAAACTCATGCAACCAGCAACTAATGGTTAATTATATTATAAAACAAGGAAAATGTGAACCACTTTTATATGCTTTATTAAAATTAAGCATACTATGCCTGTGAAGTTATTACTGCTTTTTAAACCAGCGATAAATTCGAGGATCATCATATACTTTCGAATGCATTGTTTGTCCATCTTCCGCATAAATCGAAAACTCAATCTTGTTTCCACCACATTCTTTCACTGCAGTTACCATATCCTGAGTGATTTCCAAAGGTACTAATTTGTTTTTACCACCATGAAATGCCCAGACCGATACCGAGGTAATTGTGCAGGCTTTTTCGTCTTCACCGCCACCGTTTATCGGTAAAATCCCGGCAAAATATTCCGGGAATGTGCAGACAAGATGCCAGGCGGTAAAAGCACCCATCCCTGTCCCGGTGATAAAAACTTTTCTCCGGTTAAACCTGCCCGATGCAATAAGTGTATCGAGTAAACTTTTCAAAGCCAGGGGATCCCATAACGTGGTATACCGGCATTGCGGGGTGACAACAGCGAAAGGAAAATCAGATATATTCCCTGCATATCCACCCGGCCCGAATCTCTTTAACTTGTCAATGTCATATCCCCTGCCATCGGCATCGGCGAGTGCCAGTATCAGCGGCATTCTTTTCCGTTTTTTCGCAGCACTTTCAGGCATATACAACCAGAATCGATACTCTGTTGCGCCAGGTACTTCACGGGGTAAAGCATACAACTCGGGATATTTATAATTAAGCCACTGTGACGCTTCATAGGTAACTGCATCAGTCCCGCTGTCTTGATGTACCGCCGGCAAATAGAGAGGATAGGCGATTGCACCACTGACATTGTTTCCGGCAAGGAGTGATGTAACCAGTTCCTCATTCTCCCGTATATATCCCAACTGACGCACTTTTTCATCATTGGAAAGTGAATCGCAAATCGTAAACCAGTCCACACCCCACTGAAATGCCCCGCCCATGACTGTTCTCAGGAATTTATTCTCCGGAGAATATTCCTGTACCTCCTGCTGCAGATTTGTATACCGTAAATGTAAAGAATCTTTTTCTGTACTAAAATCACCTCTCCATAAAAATCTGGTTGATCGAAACGTTCGTTCATTACCCGGTTTCGCTTCCGATTCAACGCATACCACTCCTTGTAACGATTCAGGAATAGTGATCGTGAATTTCCGCCCAACCGGTGCAGAAACTGATGTTACTTTCTTTACCGCATCAGGCCTCAGCGCATCTATTGAGATCGCGACACTACCGGTAAAAAAATGTGGCGGAACAGGGATATTGAAACAGAGTTCTGCAGAAAACGAATTCTCTCCGGTGCGAATTTCAAAGGCGTCCGGTTCACAGTGCAATGCATGGATTCTATTCTGAAAAGGAATCAGGCTGTCGCGAAGGTCCCACACGTCAAAAGTAAAACGATGGCATTTCTTTACATCAGAGAACTTCAGCAATACCGTATTATACCCTTGAATAAATTCAGCGTCAACATATTTACTTAATGGCTGACAGGTGTCACCGTATTCCCAGATATTTTTCTTTTGTATACCATTGATCCATACTTTTGCTTTGCCATCCACTCCCCAGTAACACCGCACACTGCATGGAATAAATGCTTCAACCATACAAAAAGCATACATGGTTTCATCATCTTGTCGGGTAAAAAACGAATCAAGAGATACTATTCCACTTGAATCCGCAACGATACGTTTTGCCTTAATAAATGTACGGTCACCTTCACGATTCTTTATTCGAATTGCAGAATAGTTTTTTACCTCGGCTTTCTGTTCGCCGCCCATCGATCGCAAGAAATCATGATTAAAACTTTCCGCTTTTCCCGGAGACGTTACCAGTGAATCATTCTTTATTGAATCAGGTTCTCCTATCTTTCTGAAAGGGCCCAAAACAAGCCACTCCTTTACCGTACCACCATCCTTATGGGGATGTATAACCGTTTTGGGCGCCTTTTGAGCTGCTGCAACATCTGTACCTGTACAGCAAACCAGTGCTATTATTACTAATCCCTGAATAATAGAATGTGATAGTACGTTATCTGAATAAAGCATGAAATGACTCCTTAAACCAATTCCCACCACGAAGTAGCTATTGGTACGCCTACTTTAAAGCCTGACCAATATATTTCAAGCCATAAACGGCTACGATTAATTCAACCTCTATACCTCTCTTTTTCTCAACATACCACCCAATTGAGCACGCGCTTGTTCAAAAAAGGTCTGAACATCCCTGTCTTTATAATCAGGATAAGTCCAGGAAAAATACCGGTAGCGTCCTTTCTGATAATGCAAAGTTATTTCTGCAAAAATTCCCTCACTAAGATACATTCGTTGATAAAAATCTTTTGTTGTTGCCAAAACCAATTTATCAATGGAAAGATACCCCGGATCAAGATTAACTAATCTACTTTTATTTTTAATGAAGCGTTGTTCGATAGTATTGGTAAACGTCTTAATTGCAGCAAGTTCACCCCTATTGATTAACTCATTGAAGAAAATATATAGTTTCTTAATATCCTTCCCCATTTCTGCGTCATAATAATTTGTAAACCGGTTAACTTCAAGTGGACCACATTGTATATCAATATCACCGAACCTGGCCTTGCAGCTATCGAGGGCTTCCTCCATAATCGAAGTATCCGTATACATTATCGCGAGAAAAAGTTTTACCGGTTCAGGATTTTTTGCTGTTCCCACTCTGGCTCCCTGGAACTATTAATTTACTATCTGTCAGCTATAAAATTTTACTGAGAAATCATAAAAATAAATACGGACTTACTATAAAAAAGAAATAACACTATCAAAATGATATTTTGCTTGACTTCAAATCCAATTCGGAACCATTTTATTTTCCGTTCTAATAAGGATAAGACTTCATTAAATCGTTTTATCCATTGTGCACGAAGAACAGTAATATCTTTATCCGAGGAAGCATTCATTGTTCAGAAAACTAAGTTTTAAAGGTGGGGTTCACCCTCCGAGCAATAAAAATCTCACCGAGGCACTACCTATTGAAGTATTACCTCCACCTGAAAAAGTTATTATTCCACTATCAATGCACATCGGTGCACCGGCAAAGATTGCTGTAAAACGTGGAGACAGTGTTAAAATAGGCCGGATTATCGGAGAATCCGGCGGTTTTGTTTCTACACCCATTCATGCATCCGTTTCCGGAAAAGTATCCTCGGTTGGTCCGTTCCCCCATCCACTGGGTAAGCATATGACCGCAGTGGAAATTGCCAATGATAAAAAGGATGAATTTGTCCGTTTGGAACCATTGGATAAAAGTTGGCGGGAAGCGGCACCCGGTGAAATAATTCAGAAAATAGCATCATGCGGTATCGTGGGCATGGGAGGCGCCGGTTTCCCGACGCATGTAAAACTCTCCCCGCCAAGTGAGAAAAAAATCGACACCTTAATACTTAACGGCGCCGAGTGTGAACCCTGTCTCACGTCTGATTATCGCCTTATTCTTGAAAAAACAAATGATATGCTATCCGGCATGCTTATTTTGAAAAAGACACTCGGCGCTCAGAGTGCTATTATCGGGATAGAAGATAACAAACCGGACGCCATCGAAGCAGTTAAAAATGCTCTTGCCGATGCCAGGTTTGATGGTGTCAAATTAGTGAAATTACAGACTAAATACCCGCAGGGCGGTGAAAAACAGCTCATCAATGCACTTACCAGGCGTGAAGTACCTTCAGGTGGTCTGCCTATGGATATCGGCTGCGTTGTGCAAAACGTAGGAACTTCCTATGCGGTATGGGATGCGGTATGCAATGGCACACCACTGTATCAGCGGGTTGTTACGGTAACCGGCGCCGGAATCAACAAACCGGCTAACCTGCTTGTCCGTTTCGGAACATCAATTCGTCATGTGCTTGACCATTGTGCAGCCGATCTCTCACAAAGTAAAAAAATCATTATGGGTGGTCCAATGATGGGAATCACGCTTTCTGAACTTGACGCACCAGTGATAAAAGCAACATCGGGGCTGATCGCAACCGGAGACACACAACCGGGAGTTCGAGCGTATGAATGTATCCAATGCGGACACTGTGTAAAAGCATGTCCTATTCACCTTGTCCCATCACGGCTTGCTAAATATGTTAATAAAGGATTCTATACTGAAGCTGAAGAATGGAATATATTGGATTGTATTGAGTGCGGCTGCTGTGCATACATATGCCCCTCAAAAATAAACCTGGTGCAATATATGAAACTGGGTAAATATCACGTGACTGAAATTCGCAAGGCTGCAGAGACCATAAGTTAAGGAAACTGGAACAACCTATGTCAGAAGAAATGCAACAACCATTGTTACACGTATCAACCTCCCCGCATATACGGTATGAAGAATCAGTGCCATCGATTATGCTTTATGTCGTGATAGCACTTCTTCCGGCATTTTTTGCTTCGATATGGTTTTTTGGAATGAAATCAATACTGCTTACTGCAGTCAGCATTATTTCCTGCCTGCTTACTGAATTGATAATTGTCACATTCCTTTTAAAAAAGCCTTCGACACTCAGCGATTACAGTGCCCTGGTTACAGGTATTCTGTTCGCATTCAACCTTCCCCCGGACCTTCCTTTATGGATGGCAGCACTTGGCGCTGTATTTGCCATTGGTATTGGCAAAATGGCTTTTGGTGGACTTGGTAATAATTTCATTAATCCCGCCCTTGCAGGGAGGGCATTTCTGATGGCATCATATCCGGTAGCCATGACGACATTTTCAGCAACCCGTTCCGGATCAATAAACGGGCTTGCGGAAAAAATCGACGCCATTTCCCAGGCAACCCCATTAGCAGCTTTCAAGACGTCGGTTCTTACCGGTAATTTCCAGGCTCTTGATTTTCAGACTGCACTGCCAAATCTCCTGCAGGGAAATATCGGCGGCTGTATCGGTGAAACTTCTGTGATCGCACTTCTTATTGGCGCCGTATTTTTAATGTATAAACATGTTATCGGTCTCAGTATCCCATTTTCATATATCGGTACCGTATTCCTTTTATTCTGGTTTTTCAATGGTACGACCGGTGATCTGCTCTCTTCCGATGCACTTATCATACCAACCTATCAGATAATGGCCGGCGGCCTTATACTCGGTGCTTTTTATATGGCAACGGATATGGTAACTTCACCGATCACTACCAAAGGCCGGTTCGTTTTTGGTTTCGGATGCGGCCTTCTGACCTTTCTTATACGTAAATTCGGCGGTTACCCTGAGGGTGTTTCCTATTCAATACTTATAATGAATTTATTTGTACCGCTTATCGACCGTTACCTGCGGCCCGGATTATATGGAAAGGTTGCAAAGAATGGGTGATATTATCAAACTGTCACTTGTCCTGCTTATTGTCTCCGCCGTTGCCGGATTGGCGATTGCGTTAACCAATCAGCAGACTGCTGACAGGATTGCTCAACAGAAACTTCGTGCGGAAGAGCAGGCACTTCTTGACGTATTTCCTGATGATGTTTCAATTTCCAAAAAAAAGCGGACTGAGGAAATGCCTGAGGATTACTGGATTGCTGAAAAAGAAGGAGGCATTATCGGTTATGCATTCAAAGGATCAAATGCCGGCTATTCCAGTGATATTCAATTTATAATCGGTATTGATCCACAGGGGACAATTCTTGGATTAACAATACTTTCGCAGGTTGAGACCCCTGGACTGGGCGACCGCATGCTGGAAGTCGTATCAAAGAACTATATCTGGAACGGATTGGTAAAGAAATTTAAAGAAAAGAAAACTAATTCCCCCTGGTTTACCAGACAATTTAAAGGCATCACCGTAACACAGGACATCGTTATAGATAAATCAGATGAGTGGCACAAACTGCCA
>JAUVGS010000426.1 GCA_030593665.1 Chitinivibrionales bacterium
AACAGGTATCTACCTTTGAAGTTTTCAATATTCCTGCGAAATTCTTTATTAATACATATGAAAAGACTCATTCCTTTTAACAGAAGCTCCAAAAACTCCTCTGCTAATTCCGACTCAACACTTGAGCATAATTTCTTTGCCAATCGTTTCGCTCTCAATGAACGAAATAGAATCAGGTTTATAATCTGCTGTAACATGATACCTCCACTTTTTTCTATTGAGAAGCCTGCATGGACGCATGATCTTCAGGGAAAGGAACCGCATTACCCTTTTGCAGGTTATATGCGGTCCGCGTAATAATTTCATCCTTCATTGCATCGTTAAGGTCGTTAAAATAGGCGGAATAGCCTGAAACCCGTACCAGCAGTTCCGGATGCTTTTCCGGATGTTCTTTTGCCTCGAGCAGGTCTTCATAGGACATGATATTGAATTGAATATGCTGACCGCCGCATTTGCAGTAAGCATCAATTACCTGGCCAAACCGCTCAATGTCTTCTTCACCGGTTATAGCAGGATACTTCAGGTTAAAGGCTTCGCCGCTCGGGATACGCATTGTGTCAAGGCTACCCACAGTTCGAATACAGGTAGTCAGATCCTTCGCAGCCTGGGACACAGGGGTTATACCACTGGCAAACACCTTGTGGGCTTTCCTGCCGTTCGGCAGTGCTGCAGCCAGTTTTCCCTGCCCGGCATGATTGGTCATTGTCCAATACCCGGGACGGTATCTGCCGCCGCGATAATTGGTATGCTCCCGGTAATAATCATACAGAAACCGGATAAGCGCATTTGCATTCTCTACTGCAATCGAATCATCAGTACCGTATTTTGGCGTCTCATTGACAAGATACGCATGCAGCTTCTCGTATCCTTTAAAATCATCCTTTAGCGCTTCGAGCAACTCGGCAAAGGTGCATTTTTTATCAATAAATACCGCTTTCTCAATGGCACTGAGTGAATCAACCGTGTCTGCGAAACCAATATGGGTAGCGCCTGACGAGTTATAGAGAGCTCCGCCATAGATAAGGTCTTTACCTTTCTCCATGGGCCCTTCAAAAAAGGATGAAAGAAGCGGTGAAGGATGCGTCTCCTGATGAACTTTTCCTAAATATTCGTTAAGCTCGATCGCTTCCCCAATAAGCCACTTTGCCTGCCCGGTGAATGCTTCCCGGAACTGTGCATAGGTAGTAAATTCGGCAGGATTACCGGTCTTTGGCCCTATCTGTTCATCGCCGGTAACCGGACGCTTTCCGTTATGCAGGGCTAACTCAAGTATCGATACCAGGTTCATCATAATCGAGCTTGACGCATCATAACTCCTACCGGCCGAACCAAGTTCAACACACCCTATAACGGCATAATCACGGGCATGTTCAGTACTCGTCCCCTGGTTCTCAAGCACCTGTATATTGGTGACATCATTGAGAAACGCCGGCACCGCTTTCGTTGAAGCTATTACCTCGGAAACCCTGTTTCGATACCCCTTCGAATTCTTCTCATAATGATACCGCGCATTCATACTGGGATCACGCATTTTGAGCAGCTCTGTCACACACAGCATGATATAGGTCAAATCATTAACCGCATCGTTTCCCTCTGTATCAATACCGCCGACAGTTACTGCCGGGACTGTCCCCGCACCGCCAAACAGCTCCTCTGCAGTCTCCGGGACTAAATTGGTATTATCGTTTAATTTGAGCCACAAGCAGCCAATCAACTCAATAGCATCCCTGACAGTTATCCGTCCCTGATCAACATCTTCCCGATAATACTTATACAATACCTGATCCAGCCGGCCGGGACTCATCGCCATATTGATATTTTCAGCATGAATCGCAATATTCGCAATCCATAATGTATTTACCGCTTCGCGAAGGGTACGCGCCGGTTTGGCGGGGACCTGATTCAACACCTCTGCCATTGCCAGATAATTTTTCTTTCGTTCCGGATCAGTTTCACTGTTGGCACATTCAGCAGCGCTTTGCTTCAGTTTCTCAGCATAGGTCAGTATGCTTTTCATCATTATTTGTACCGACTGATAAAATTCAACGGTAGTATTGTCACTTCCCTTTTCCGAGGCCTCTTTTTCCAGAGCTTCCGCACGCTCAATGATATATTCTATCCCTTTTTCAAGAAGAACTTTGTAATCAGGTATTGTGTGTGAAATGCACCCTGCTTTGCTGGTGATGAAAAAAACGATCCGTTCAAAAAGCCCCATGCATTTTGGGTTGCCATACTTTGTACGGGTATATTCCAGGATAGTATTATCCATCCAATAAGGAAAAATGTTAAAATTCAGTTCTTCAGCATCTTCTTTCGACAGGATTTGCGGATTCTTTTCACGAGTGCTCATGGTATCCAGCTCCGGCCAGATTGTTATACCGGTAAACTCAGGATATACCGGTGCGCCGAACGGTTTAGAACTGGTTGTGCCGGCAAGCAGGTTATCATCAAAAAAGTATGCTTCCTTTTTCACGAGACAATGAGCAACAGCTTTAGCATACTGCATCCCTTTTGAATCTGACGATGAAGTATGTTTATTCAAATATTGGGTAACCCATCGTGCGCGTTCGATGCAGACATGAGCTTTTTCTTTTAGTAAATCCTCCCGCAGTTTTTTCAGTAACGGGAGGTTTTCGAGTGTGTATTCTGATAATCTGTGGTCTGGTAAAGTAACCTTATTCATGGCTTGTGCTCCATTTATATTCAAATATTCTTTAAGACTTGGATGATTTTCCTTTTTAATTACGGTACTTCTTTATGATTACGTATACATTAATGACAATAGTTTCGTATAAGAATAATAAGATTTACTACAAGAAATTAATTTATCG
>JAUVGS010000383.1 GCA_030593665.1 Chitinivibrionales bacterium
GATCAAGGTTTTCGGGAATACTTACAGTTAAGGATCGGTATGGTCAAAAAAAAATTTATTATTACACTGTTACTATCGATTACCCTTGGATTCTGCTTTACAGCCCATCCTGAATTACTAATACATCCTGTTTATGATAAGGATCAGTATACTTCGGAAGACACGATTATTGTCGCAATGCATGTGACGATACCCGAAGGATTTCACCTGTACGGCAATCCTCTTGGGCCGGGAATAGGCAAGTCGTTAAATATTAAAGCCGGGATGAATAACGGCATTACCTGGTTCAAAGCACAAAAAAAAACTGCAACAAAATTTCATCCGCCAATGGGAAAATGGGTGTGGGCCTATGAAGAAGAAGCGATTTTTTTCATAACGGGAATCATAGAGGGAGAGATCGACGATTGGATAGTTGATACGGTTGTCATTGAAGGCCTTATCTGTGAGAAATCCTGTATTCCGATAACCAAACATGTTATTATTTCATGTAATATCGCTCCAGAAACAAGTTTGATAAAAAGTTTCCAGTTCAACAGGATCATGCGGAAAGAATTATTCCTTGCTGCGGATCTGCCGCTGGAAAGAAGTGTCCCTCCACTTCAGATTGCATTAGATCCGGATAATAACCTTTTAAACCTGACAGCAACTATACCAATTGAAACCGAAAATGTCATCCCGGAATGGGAGTATTCGCCGCAGGAGAGTAAATTGGATTTTAACCTGTTACTTGCGGTCATTCTTGCTTTCCTGGCAGGGATAATTCTCAATGTTATGCCCTGTGTTCTGCCGGTGTTGGGAATTAAAATTCTCTCATTCTCTCAGGGAGCGGGGAGCAGCAAAAGGGTGGCGGTAACGCGAAGCCTGGTGTTCGCCGCCGGCATGATATCGATTTTTCTCGTATTAGCCTCATTTGCTGCATTCGCCGGTTTGTCATGGGGGGAGCAGTTTCAGAATCCGAAGATGCTTGTCGCCATTGTCTGTATCATATTTATATTTGCACTCGGCATGTTCGATGTGTTCATGATACTCGTCCCGACAAAGGTTACTGCGCTTGAACAGAAGAGTGCTACCGGTAAGGTGTATCGTGATGATTTTATCAAAGGTATGTTTACCACAATAATGGCGACCCCGTGCAGCGGGCCGCTCCTTGGCGCGACTCTCGCATGGACACTGGTGCAGAAACCCATGGTCATCTACACCGTATTTACCGCGATAGGAGCAGGCATGGCCTTCCCTTATATACTGTTCTCGGCATCATCACGACTGATGAAACTGATTCCGAAACCGGGAGCGTGGATGGAAGATTTTAAGCATCTCATGGGATTTTTGCTGTTTGGATTTGCAGTCTACCTGATGATCGGTTTACCGAAAGATATGATAATACCGACGATCGGCCTCTGTATGTTTCTTGCCCTTGCGATAATGATCTATACAAGATTTTCTCCATTTGGTTCTTCAATGATACGGAAAATAACCGTTGGGTGTATAGGTATCTGTATCGCATTGGCCGGATGGCAGGTCAATTTTTCAGTTCTTTACAACTTTATTTCAGACGAAGCCCTGGTAAAAGCTGAGAAAGCAGGCGGGAAATGGGAAGTCTTTACAGCAAAGAAACTTCATGATGCGCATGCACGAGGAAGGCATGTTATTATCGATTTTACCGCCAACTGGTGCATGAATTGCCAGTTCAATAAAATTACAGTGTATCACACCAGGGAAGTGAGTGAATTAATCAAGCAGAAACAAATAATCGCCTTGAAAGCCGATTTGACTCAGGAGAATCCTGTCGCAGAATCACTGCTTCATCATCTCAATTCCCGCAGTGTACCGTTCCTCGCCGTTTTCCCCGGGGATAATCCCTATAACCCGATTATTATGCGTGATATTGTCCGGAAAAGGAGTCTTCTAAAAGTACTGAAAGCGCTTAATGAGAGAAGATAAAATCAGATAAAAGATGATTAGCGAGTAGCGCAGTGGATGAAGGAAAGGCTGGATTCCCGTCTTCATGGGAATGATAGGCTAATACAGGTGGAACCAGCAATTTTAAATTACCCTAAAAATTCCTCAACATCAGCATCTGAGATATCTTCAAGGTCAATGCAATTCTCCGTGGAATTTTTGGAAGGAATATTTTTATTTGTTTTTTCCGGCTTTAAATTGTCGATATGGACTTCAGCTTCAACAGGCCGACCCGTCTCAACTTTTAATTCTTCCTCATACTCAGCGATTTCTTCCCCGCTTTTGTCCTCAAGATAGTGCGTTTGTGATTTGTCAGGGAGATATTGTGTGCCTGTTTTATCAGAAAGCGCTTTACCTTTTCTTCCCCGTTTTCCACCGATAGCGGGCCGAGCCGGGCCCTCAATAGAGATGTCCGGAGGAGCGCCAAGGCCCTTGCTTTTCCCGTAAGCTGTTAGTGTTTCGGCATCCAAATGCAGGTGCTTATGTTCATGCACAGTAGTACGCTGATCATAGGTCTGCTGGTTGAAAGTCTGATTAATGGTTACCTGCTGCGGTTGCTGCTGCTGCTGTTGCTGAACAGGGGAGACACGCGTGATCTTTTCCTCTATGGTTATCCATTCTCCCTGGTAAAATACCAGACCTTGTTCGATATTCTTTCGCCGTTTCTTTTCACGGTCAACCTTTTTTACGATAGGCATCCACTGGTTGCGGTAATACACCTCACCATGGATTATTCTCGCTTTATCTTCCTTTAACATTATTTTCCCTCATTCAACCTTCTCGCAAAATCTGTTAAATTAACATCATTCGGATTGACTATTTTCCATTTTTTACCTTCATAAGCGGCGCGTCCTTTGTCACCGTGTTTTAAAAACAGCTCCGCCAGGCACTGGTACGCGAGCGCGTTCGTTTCATCTTCTTTCTGCGCCTGTTCATAGTTTAGCTGGGCGTTATTGATATTACCGGTTTGTTCGCTGATCATACCCTGCAGGACCAGTTCATGTGAAAGCATTCGTTTCTGGTATTGCCAGAAATAGTATCCCAGGAATCCGGTGCCTACAATGAGAAGAAGGGTCAGGAAGAAACAGAACACGATCAGGCC
>JAUVGS010000079.1 GCA_030593665.1 Chitinivibrionales bacterium
AGTATGCCGCATTCTATACCCAGTCGTAAAGCAGACGCAAGATTCAGAAATTCATCCATGGCAAGTGTTCGGGCATATTTCAGAATACCATACGACCGGTACACTTTATCCATAATTTCAATCCTGGCATCTTTCAATATGCGTTCACGTGCAGTATGTTCATATTGAATAAGTTTTTTTATACTATCAAGCGTCGCGTTTATAAATTCATTTTCATCAGCACCCATTGTTGCCTGATTTGACAACTGGAAAAAATTACCCACCACATCGGAATGCTCCCCGAAAAAACCGCGTGTCGAGATTCCCATCTGGCTCGCACCGGCAAGGACCGAATCTATTGTCTTTGTTAACACCAGTCCGGGCAGATGCATGAGAAAGGAAACACGAAATCCCGTACCGGAATTGGTAGGACAGGCCGTCAGAAAACCTCGTCGTGCATCAAAAGCATACTGTACCTGTTTTCCCAGTTCATCATCGAGCGTCGATAACAATTCCCATATACGGGCAGGTTGACACCCGGCCGCCATACACTGCATCCGGATATGGTCTTCCTCATTAATCATTATACCAATGGCGCTGTCCTGATCGCAGATAACACCACGGTCGCCATCCGCATCAATAAGATCGTGACTGACAACTCGATTCTCAAAAAGAAACTGTTGATCGACCTTTTCCAGTTGCGAGAAATTAAGGGACGTACAATCATTACACTCCGGCACCTTTTCAACTGCCGAAGCGATCTCTTCAAAAATAACCTTGCGCTCCAGGAGTGACGCTTTGGCGGGGAAATGGTGATCGGCAAGATTCCTGGCGAGACGCACGCGGGTGGATACAACGCAGTCGGCATCAGGACCGCTGTTACCGAACCACACCGGAATCCGCTTAATCATATCAGGCGAAAACATTCGTTATTTCTGTCCCTTACTTTGTGGTTCGTTTGACGAGACACTATTTATTTTATCCCGAATAACAGCCGCCAGCTCAAACTTCTCGTTACCTATCGCAGTATCAAGTTCTTTCCTCAGAAAGACCAGGTCGTCGGAATCATTTGCAGTATATGATGTTGTCCGGTATTGTTTCCCTTCATGGTTACAAGTCCCATGTACCTGGACAAGCAACGTGTCAATCTCCTTTTCAAAGGCAGTATAGCAGTGTGAACAGCCGAGCCGCCCTTTCTCTTTAAACTCATTGAATGACATCCGGCACTCTGGGCAAACGAGTTTTATTTCCCCGACCACATCAGGTTGCAGACCCTCTACTACAATTTCTGCGTTATCTGGAAATGCTGTTTTATTCTCTTCTATTACTATCGAAATACCTTTTCCCTTCGCACATTCTTCACACAGATGAAGCACAGTAACTTCATTTTGAGCAATTTGCGTTAGATGAATAGTCGCCTGATTCGTTTTACATTCATCACACAGTTTCATATCCATAGTACCGGTAATCCTTGGTTGGATTTTGGATTTTAGATTTTAGATTTTAGATTTTAGATTTTAGATTTTCATCTTTCAACTTTCGACTTTAGGCACTTTTAACTTTAATCCTTACTGATAATTTTACCATCTTCGATACAAATTGTTCGCTGCATATTTTCAGGGAGATGATCATTATGGGTTGCAATGAGAAACGTCTGATTCAACTCTTTATTTGCTTTATACATAAGATTCATTAAATGCCTGCTGTTCTGTGTGTCCAGATTCCCTGTCGGTTCATCGGCCAGTACCAGAGCCGGTTCATTATAGAGTGCCCGTGCCAGAGCAACGCGCTGCCGTTCGCCACCCGATAACTCTGACGGGAAATGGGTAAAACGTCTCTCAAGCCCCATAATTGACAGCAATTCCTTTGCCCTGCCCTCACACTGCTTTTTCGTTTTCCCGATAATCATACCTGGTATACAGACATTTTCCAGTGCAGTAAAATCCGGGAGCAGATGGTGAAACTGGAATACAAAGCCAATGTGTTGACCTCTGAATCTGGAAAGGTCAAGCGGCCTCATTTTACCGATCTCTTTCCCATCGATCTCAACCGATCCGGAAGTATACGTGTCAATACCACCCAGGATTTGCAGCAAGGTTGTCTTTCCCGCGCCGCTCATACCAAGAAGGGCCACCATTTCTCCTTTCTTAATGGAAAATGTAGCACCTCTTAGTACCTCAATTGGTCCGGCTTCATCATAGAATGTTTTTGTTAACTCAGTTACCTTAACCATAAACGCCGCTCTTTATATTCTCGACCTTCTGTCAACGTTATTCATATCGTATCGATTCTGCAGGAATCATTTTAGATGCTTGCCACGCAGGATAGCTCGCAGCCAAAACACAAAGTATATTTGCCGCTATATACACTGAAATCACATCAACTGCTCTGATTAACACCGGTAGTTTGTTAATAAAATAAATATCTCCCGGAAGAGGAATCAATTGCCACCGAAGCTGTATGTAACAGATGGTCAGGCCTAATAAAGCACCAAGTGTTGAACCGAAGAAGCCAATTACAGTACCGTTAAACATAAATATTTTCAAAATTGAACGGGAAGAACCTCCCATACTCATGAGAATACCGATTTCACGTCTTTTCTCAAGAATCATCATAATGAGGGAAGAGATGATATTAAACGCCGCTACTAAAATGATCAGGGAAATAACTATAAAAATGACCAGCTTTTCAAGTTTCATCCATTGAAAGAGAGATTTATTCTGACTTTCCCAGTCCACAGCCTTGAATGGATACCCGCCCAGGCAATCCTTTACCTCTTGTGAAATCTGTTTTGCTCTGAATAGATCCGTTGTCCTGATTTGGATACCTTCAACACCTGTCATCTGAAAAAGATTTTGAGCGGATTCCAGAGAAATATATATCAGATTGAGATCATATTCATACATGCCTGTTTCAAACACCCCGGTTACTACAAAGCGCATCATTTTTGGTATCGGGTCGATTTCCCCTTCAACCGGAACGAGGCTCATCAGGACAATTTCCCCTCCCTGTCGGACACCCATTTTATCGGCCATACCCATACCCAGAAGAATACCGGGAAGCTTTCGATCTCTTTTTGAAACCATAGAGTCAAGATCAAACGTTCCATACTTGACCGCTTTATCGATATCAGTCACGGTTCTCTCCAGAGAATCATCGATACCGATAATCATAGCGCCTTCCTGTACCTGGTCGCATTCGACGCCGCCTTTTCCCATGATATACGGTGCTGCCCCTATTACTTCCGGATGCTTCAGGATTTCAGTGCGAATGGAGTCATAATCATCAAAAGGCCTGCTGTGATATTGTGAAATTCTCGCATGTGCAAGGGTCCCTACAATGCGGTCGCGTACCTCTTTTTCAAATCCGTTGGCAATTGACAATGCAACCACAAGTACCAGTGTCCCGAGGGATACCCCAGCAGCGGAAATATAGGTGATCAGGGATATGAATCCTATTTTCCGTTTCCCGCGTAAATATCTGAAGGCGATGAACCATTCCATAGAGTTTTTTCTTTTTTGGGACAGGTCGCAACCTTGTCCTTACTTTACCCCGTTATTGGGGCCTTGTGGAGATGCATACTGTCATTATCCTGAAACTGAATATGAAAGCCCCTGGACAAGGTGCCCTTCAGGGTATAAACAAACCGTAGGAAATTAATTTCCACTGTTTGTTATACTCGCAGTGTATAACATTATGTCCCACAAAAGGGATAATGAATACTGGCACCTAAAGTTACCCATGTTCATAATAGAATCAGAAAGATCATTCCCATGCCCTTCTGCTTAACACACTGTTACTCCGGGCGCAGGAGCGGGAACAACACCACCTCCCGCAACGATTGCGCGTTTGTCAACAGCGCGACCATCCGGTCGATACCCATCCCCCATCCAGACATAGGCGGCATACCATATTCCATGCACAACAGAAAATCCTGCTCAACCTCCATAGCTTCGGTATCACCGTGTGCGCGAGCTTCAGCCTGCTGTTTAAACCGTTTTGCCTGATCGAGCGGATCAACAAGCTCGGAATAGGCATTTACAATTTCCCATCCGTTTACAACCAGTTGAAAACGGTCGACCACCTTATCATTAGCATCATTTTTTCGGGCTAATGGAGACAGATCAATCGGATGGTGAATAAGAAATACCGGATCGATTATCTTTGGACGCGAAACCTTTTTATACAATAAATCGATTAAGGTCCCGCGGCCTGCCTTATCAGAATCAACGTCATCCTCAAAGGTGATACCTTTATTCTTAATTTTGTTCATTAATGATTCTCTATTATTATTCAGATCGATATCTATATCACAGTCTTTCTTTATCAGGTCTCTCAGTGAAATTCGGGGCCATTCTCCATCAAAGGATATTTTGGCCCCAAGGTAATCAAGCTCCAACCCGCCATGCACCTTCTCCAGCAAGTCCTTAACCAGTTTTTCGGTAAAATTCATGTTATCTTCATAATTCCAATAGGCGCAATAATACTCAAGCATGGTAAAATCCGGTAAATGTGACGCATCAATACCCTCGTTTCGAAAAGATCGGGCAAATTCATACACACGTTCAAATCCGCCGGTAACAGCCCGTTTTAAATACGTTTCAGGTGCAATTCTTAAAAAAACATCAATATCCAAAGCATTATTATGGGTAATAAATGGGCGTGCCAGAGCGCCGCTGGCCTTATTACATAATACTGGTGTGTCGATCTCAACAAAATCATTTTCATCAAGAAAATTCCGAATCGTCTTTATAATTTTAGTTCTTTTTTTAAACCGTTCCATAATCTCAGGTGACATAATGAGATCCAGGTACCTGCGCCGAAGCCGCAGTTCAGGGTCGGTGATACCGTGAAACTTTTCCGGTAATGGCCGTAAAGCCTTTGAAAGGAATGTCCACTCTTGAACATCAATTGTTTTCTCACCGGTTTTGGTCGTTATTATCTCACCGTCAATTCCGATAAAGTCACCAATATCAACAACCTTTTTAAATTGAACAAACCGTTCATCGAGTGTAGTCTTCTGTAAAGCGAATTGTATCTTTCCGGTAAAACCAAAAAGGTGTCCGAAGGCCAGCTTGCCAAAATAGCGAAGTGCTATAATTCTTCCTGCGACACGGACATTACTAATACCGTCTTCCAGTTGCAGGGCATCAACTATTGAATAGGTAGTTTCATACCTCTCTGCATAGGGATGCTCGCCGATTTCACGGATTGCCGATATCTTTTCCCTGCGGACCTGCATCTGGTCATTCGAATTCTCTAAATTATCCAACATATCTCCATAAATTATTGTAAAATGAGTAATTATAACCGGATAATAATCATATAAATATACCTTGTGGGGAATTGAAACAGACTGGGTAATAGTAAATTAATCTGAATACACTGTAAAAATAACTGGTTAATTTTAAGGCTTAAATACACCACATAAACGAACTTTTGATATATCTTTATTACTATGGCTAATACCTATGATATAGCAATTATTGGCGCGGGACCTGCAGGACTCTGCGCTGCCCGGAAACTATTACTGCATGACCATACACCATCGTTAGTGATCATCGAAAAAAGTACTGACAGGGATAAACGTATACCTTGCGCTGAGGGAGTCGGGAAACTCGGTTTTCATGAAGTGCTTGAACCAAAACCTACCTGGATACGGTCAATTGTCAGCCATTTAACCCTTCACTCACCGGACAACACTACCATTACTTATACCGACAGCAACAAAGGCTACATTATCAACCGTGCACTCATGCAACATGACCTTGCAGACTCATGCCTTGAAATGGGTGCAACCGGTCTGTTTCAGCATACGGTAACCGAAGTTTCCGAACCTGAACCCGATGGGAGAAGAACACTTCTCCTGGATAATAATACCAAGGTTCGGGCACGTGTTGTTATCGACTGTTCAGGCCCGCTTTCAACCTTTGGAAAAAATGAGCACATTAATACTACCCCCTTCGATCTTGACGTCGCTTATTTCGCCCATATCGATGGAATTAAAACTACAACCGATACGGTACATCTTTATGTGGGTGAGGAGCTCGCACCGGGAGGGTATGCCTGGTCATTTCCCCGCAATGAGGAGAGTATGAATATCGGTATCATGCTGGGTAGTACTTTTCGAGCGTGCTACAATATCCGGGCACTACTGGATTCTTTTATACAAAAGTATTATGCAGGTGGAAAAATAATACGCAAGTGTGCCGGGGTAATTCCCTGTTATGTTAAACGTATGCCTATTGCCACAACAGGCCTGATTAAAGCGGGCGATGCTATCAGTACGGTAAACCCCATATCTCGTGCCGGTATTTCCGAAGCGATGAAGTCGGGAAATCTTGCGGGACAGTTTGCCCTGCAGATGCTCCATCTCACATCGAAAAAAGAGATGAAAAAAATCGGCGACTCCTATGAAAAAGCATGGCATAAAAAATTGGGCAGCAGGCATCTCAAACTTGCTAAAGTAAAGAAATCACTCCTAAATGTTCCCGATAAAGATTATAATAACGGCGCCCATGCACTTTCGCAAATCACCCAGAAGAATCTTACCATGTCTAAGATTTTCACTCTTTCAATGGGCAAGTTTCCCAAACTCGTCTGGGCACTACGTCATCTGATGTAATGAATAACTCCTGTTTTATTCCTTATCGCTATTGATAATTCTGTTGATTTAATAGGTTTTTTAGAGAGTAGCGATGTGTCAAGTGCCCGAATTTGCTCAAAAACGGCACTTTGTATTAACAAATGATAAAATAAATTAGCAAAATTGTATTAAATCAACAGAGTCATTGATAATTCCTTTTCCGAAAACGATAATCACTCACACAGTATTGAAGCATTCCGTAATTTACCTCAAATTCTTTCAACCATCTATCTACCCTCTTCGGCACATCACAGAGTTGATTTTCAAGCATGTCAAGATAATGAAGCTTAAGCTTCAACATGTTAAGCAATCACACCCATTGTTCCTTTTCCCTTTTAATCAAAACCTGCTTAACAGTACATTCCAAATCTTAATTAAAGTATAATATATAGACAAATACTGAGTTCAACTATAAAATAGTATATATATCTATAAAAAACAAAAGTTGTCCGTTAACCTTTAGTAAAGCAACAATTATGAATGTACACTATATAAATCCATTCATTTCTTCAACCATTGAAACCTACAAAACCATGCTGAATTGTATTGCTACGCCAGGAAAACCAATTCTGAAACAAGCACCCTATATTACCTATGATATTACCGGTAATATAGGATTGTCTGGTAGTGCGCATGGATCAATCTCTTTAGCATATAAAGAAAAAGCTGCCGTGGATACAGTTTCGGCAATGTTGGGCACTACTTTATCTGCTGACAAACCGGAAATAATCGATGGTATCGGAGAATTGATAAATATTATTGCTGGTTATGCAAAAAAGGATTTAACCGGGTATAATCTTGAGATATCGTTGCCTACTGTAATTATAGGAAAGGACGTAGTTGTTACAGTACCCTCAGGTGTAAACGCATTTATTATTCCATTTTCATCCCGGATCAGTGATTTTACAATGGAAATTGCTCTTGAAACGAATCGATAAAGACACAGTATTTAGATACAATTAACTCGTTATCAGCCTTATAGATTTTTCTTTTACATTCATGGAAATAATTGGGCAAAAAAAACTCCTCCTGAGAAAATCAGAAGGAGTTTTTTATAATATCCTATTTGAAAATTGATAACTTTTATTATTCTTCCTGAACACCTACCTTTATACTATGCAGGTGTATAGTACCTTCTTTGTCAGTCACCTTTAACAATGCCAGATACAATCCATTCGTAACCAATTTCCCCTGTTTATTTTTCAGATCCCAGCGATACCGGTTCGTTGATTTATCCGTCTCGAATTCATCAATAACATTACCCAGGTGGTCATAGATAGTCATCTCCGCATAGGCAATGTCCTTTATATTTATAACAAAAGCGACAGCGCCATCACGAGTTCT
>JAUVGS010000487.1 GCA_030593665.1 Chitinivibrionales bacterium
GCCCGGTCAGGCTGCATATCCCAGGGAATCTCAACGTATAGAGTATCATGTATATCGCCATCGTGCACGGTGCCATAACAATAAATAGTATCAGTATGAGAAATAATATCGATCGTATCGGTAAATCCGGTAAATCCGCTCACCAGGGCTCCATTCACTTTTATAGAATCAAGCGATGACAAACGGGGCTTCAGGTTCCATCGTATCGTAGCTTCGTTGAACAGAGGCGTTTTAATGGTATCAATTGGATTACGCGAGAAATCGGCTTTAAACCGGAAATATTTATTCATACTTACCGTGTTTTGATCCAGTATTGCAGAATCGGCAAGTGCCATCCACGAGGTCCAGCCTGCTGCCGGATTCGTAGTCGGGCCGGTCTGCAGGGAACAGGTGACCGTCCCGCCATAGAGTGTCGTGTCAATAGCACCGGGCAGAAAAACAAGTGAGTCGATGGATTCTATATTCAGTGATTCAACGGCAGATATCCATTGGCCGCCAGGATACATAATTCCCCGTGCACCCCAGATACAGCCGACAGCACTGTCATTCTGCTCCCATGATAAAGCGATATTGTCTTTTTCATTAATAACCGTATTGAGTTCCGGGCCGTGATCACCCACTACTGATGAAGAATACACCTTTGTCGGAGGCGTTGGCGCCATGGTAATACTGCCGTTATCTATTGAGTAAAGTTTTCCCTCAATTTTCTGCGTGGTAATATTTTTCCATGCCAGTACTAATTTTTTACCGTTTGTCGCTATTGTCGGTGCGCGACAGGCACTGCCGGTAACAATCTGTGTTTTAGAAGACGCCGTAACAGATGGCGGATTACCCGATACCGTGACATCATAGAGATAAACACTTCCCGGTGATTTCCAGTACACCGCAGCAAATTTCCCGTCAGCATAGGAAACCACCGGTGCATCATCATAAACGATTGTCGTTGTATTCAAACTGATATCATTTTCTACGCTGCCCGTCTCATGGATGTCATAATCCGTATTCGTGATTAAATATTCCAGATTTTTCTGATAGAGGGTTCCTCCCCGTGTCAACATGATAAATATGTTGCCCGAGCTGTCAACCGCAACCGAGGAATTCGAAAAATTACCGGCAGAGCCAATGCCATTGGTGAGCAGTACTTTATCCGGAAGGATATCACTATCAGCAAATACTATGCTCGAACCGCTCAATTCGACTTTCCGCATTTCAAGCTTTGCATTCCCGTTTTTGTACACAATACAAAACGTATCATTTGCAACATAGCAGATAGAATTATTTGCATTACCGGAAAATTTCAAACTGTCTATACCAATGGTTGCATGCATATAAGAACTTGTATACAAAGAGGTAACCAAGTTAGCAGGAGTAGTTCCACGCGCAGCATGTAGAGACTGCATCAGGTTAGCTGAACCGGCAGTTATCGGTTCCTGTGCCATTTTTGTTGCCCCGAACTGAGTCACTACCACATTTCTGCGATATCCACGGTGGGTTAAACCATTATACTCTACCCAGAAAAAACACATGGTATCACCAATGGAAACAATGACATCGGTACCGTATGAAGAAGTAACGGAGTTATCGGTTAGTTTTTCATCATTGAACAGGGAAATGTACAAGGTATCTCGCGGCTCTATCTGGACATAGGAGGGAAATATTAATACATTCGTACTGTCACTGACAGTGCTGAAATCAGAAATAACGATTTCACCGGCACGCACACACAGTGCATACAAAATCAGTAAACAAAATAAAGAATCATACCGCAGAGGTTTTTTTAGCATTCTTCCTTTTGCGGATAAATCCCTGCTGGGAAACATCATCAATGAACACCTGTTCCCTGAGTTTATTTTCCTTTAACCATTCCTTGTACTGTTTTTCTCTTATCAATTCTATCGCCCGTTTCCGTTGCGTTGCCCGTACTAATCGCTGCCGTATATCACCACGCTGATTCTGCAAATTAAAAATATCCTGTCCTTTTTTCAGCTTGTCAAGTTTCAGTTTATTCCGGTAGGACACAGAATATTTTAAGGGCAGAATATCAGTTATCGTTTCACGAGTCTTCTTCTGCTCTTCCTGCAGTTGCTTCAGCGACTTTTCGAACCCAACCAATTCCTGCTGTGCCTGGTGTATTTCCTGATTTTTCCGGGCTAACTCGAGCTTCACCGCCTCCTCATCGCGCTTCCGCATTTCCAGGAGTGCCTCAAGGGAGAAACGGAACCGTTTCATCGGTTAACGTCTCCTACCAGATTTTTTATTGCCTGAAGTTCTTTTAAACTCTCCTCATAATCAACCTTGTCATCCCTGTTCTGTCGCAGGAATCGCATAATCGGTTCATGTATCTTT
>JAUVGS010000254.1 GCA_030593665.1 Chitinivibrionales bacterium
AATTTTAAATAAGGTTTAAAAGATCGTTTTGGTGTAAATGTCATTTTGACAATGTGACAAATGTTAGCGCATCTTTTAGATGCACTTTTCAAGCCACCACCTCTGGTGGTGGTAATTGACTCCTATACAATGTATCACAGGTACTGCATACCACAACCGCCAATTATTTAACCCCCAACTGTCCTGCTTTCGCGTGACGCCTTCACTTTTTCGAGAAGGATTAGAAGGGGGCTGTCAATTTTTCTATAAAAATATACTTTATTCTTGTGTACCCTTGGTGTCTTTAATATATCAAAATTCTATTCAAAAATACCCATAAAAAATAATTTATAATTTTTTTAAAATAAACATTTAATGTAATAAATTGCATAATATTTTAAGTAATTGCCAAAAATAACAATAATTATTACGATATCGCCAGATTTAGCAGATTAAAATGTTCTCATTATGAGAAAAAAAATCATAACGGATTAAAAGCGATAAGTGCTTCTATTTCCAATATGGACGTCTCAATTATACTATTTTATCTTACAGGTTTTATTTTGTATTGAAATGTACTACCGTTAAAAGTTTAAAATATTTTACAGGAATTATATTTTTACACCTTTTTAAACGACGGATAATTGACTATGATTACAATTAATGGGAATTCGTTAACAGTAAAAGATGTTGTCCGTGTATCACGGGAAGGCGCGCGCGTTTCAATTGACAAAGCAGCAATACACGGCATTAAAAAATCACGAACCTATGTTGATCGTATTGTAAAGGAAGGCAGAATTGTTTATGGTATAAACACGGGGGTGGGGGAGCTTTCAAATTGCCTTATCTCTTCAGACGATACGGAGAAACTCCAGTTGAACCTTGTGCGAAGTCATGCGACAAGCGTCGGTGATCCCTTCCCCGAAGACGTTGTGCGGGGTAGTATGGTCCTTCGGGCAAATGCCCTTGCAAAGGGATTCTCCGGAGTACGCCTTGACATTATCGAAATGCTGCTGTCATTGGTAAACGAGGAGGTGTATCCATACATTCCTTCGAAGGGATCTGTCGGGGCAAGCGGCGATCTTTCTCCCCTGGCCCACCTCGCACTCGTTCTTATTGGTGAAGGGGAGTGTCTGATAGCGGGGGAAAGGATACCCTCATCCGAAGTTTTACAAAAAAAGAACATTACACCGATTACCCTGAAAGCGAAAGAAGGGCTTGCGCTTATCAATGGTACCCAGGTAATGGCATCTATCGGCTGTCTGGTAGTTGAAGAGGCGGAATTGTTAATGAAAACCGCCCAGATAGCCGGGGCAATGAGTCTTGAGGCCTTGCGGGGTACCTCAAAGGCATTTGATGAAAAAATACACGCAATACGGCCCTATCCCGGGCAGATTCATTGTGCCCATAATATGCGAAAAATAGTGTCTGAGAGTGCCATTATTGCTTCCCATGTCAATTGTGAGAAAGTACAGGATGCCTATACCCTCCGGTGTATTCCCCAGGTCTACGGCCCTGTAATGGATACCATTGACTATGCAAAGAGGGTGCTTCTGGTTGAAATAAACTCGGCGACCGACAACCCACTCATCTTTGCGGATGAGGAAGAGGTTATTTCCGGTGGTAATTTCCACGGTGAACCGCTTGCATTTATTATGGATTATCTGGGGATCGCCCTGTCTGAAATAGGCAATATTTCTGAACGGACAATCGACAGACTGGTAAATCCCCATGTGTCGGGACTGCCGCCGTTTTTATCACAGAAGAGTGGCCTGAATTCGGGTTTCATGATCTCACAGTATACCGCAGCCGCACTGGTTTCCGAGAATAAAGTACTTGCCCATCCCGCCAGTGTCGATTCTATTCCCACGTCTGCCGGCCAGGAAGACCATGTCAGTATGGGCAGTATTTCCGCACTTCATGCCTGGGAGATTTTACGGAATGTTGAGAATGTCATTGCGATAGAGATGTTGTCAGCGGCTCAGGGGATAGATTTTCATGATGAAAAACCGGGGAAGGGAACGAGAGCCGCGCATGCGGTCATAAGAACACATGTATCGCATGTTGACGATGACAGAGTTATGTATACCGATATCGAGACGGTAAGAGAAATCTTAGTTTCCGGGGAGATTGTAAAAGCGGTTGAGAAGGTAGTGGGGGAATTGTAATGACGGTATTTAAAATGACAGTAGGGGCATAAAATTTTATACCTCTACTGCGCTGAATAGGAAATAAATCCGAACAGATATCAAATACCTACTGATAAATACTAACGCGGGATAAACCCGCAAGTAAGTTCCTTATCAGATTTCTTTCTAACCGAAGAAAGCATTCGGAATAAAGTATTGTAACAAATAAATTTGTAACCAATACCTAAAAAGCAAGAAAGCAATCTGTAAGGTACTAAAAAAGAGGCTGCGTATTATGAGACCAATGTACATGGAAGAGAAACCGGATAAGCCTGTCAGAGCGGTTCGAGGGACCACGTTACGGGCAAAGACGTGGGAAGCTGAAGCTGCGTTGCGTATGTTTGAAAATAACCTCGATCCTGAAGTTGCCCTGATTCCGGAGCAACTTATTGTGTATGGCGGGTCCGGCAGGGCATGCAGGAACTGGCGTGAGTATAATAACATTGTTCATGCATTAACAACACTTGAGCCGGATGAAACACTCCTGGTTCAGTCCGGTAAACCGGTCGGCATACTGAAAACGTATGAAGACAGCCCCCGTGTTCTGATTGCAAACAGCAATATCGTACCGGCCTGGTCCACACCCGAGAATTTTACCAACTATGATGAGTTAGGCCTGATTATGTATGGCCAGATGACCGCAGGCAGTTGGATATATATCGGCACGCAGGGAATCCTTCAGGGAACCTACCAGACACTTGCGGCACTCGCTGACAAACATTTCGGCGGATCGCTGAAAGGACGGTTTGTCCTGACCGGCGGTATGGGTGGTATGAGCGGCGCTCAGCCTATGGCAGTTACCATGAATGAAGGGGTTGTTATTGCTGTTGAAGTCGATCCTGAACGAATAACACGGAAGGTGAATGAAGGATACTGCAACCGTAAAACCGACGGCATTAACGAGGCAATCAGTTGGATGGAAGAGGCGAAGCTGGCCGGTAAACCACTTTCCATCGGATTGGTCGGCAATACTGCCGAGGTGCTGCCGGAGCTGGTCAGACGGGGAGTCATTCCGGATGTGGTTACCGATCAGACATCGTCGCACGATCTCCTTGACTATGTGCCTGTCGGGGAACTGTCGGAAGTAAGAAAATTGCGTGAAGATGATCCGGAGGAATACAAAAAGCGCTCGATGGATGCAATTGTCAAGCACACCGAGGCTATTCTTGCTATGCAGCAGCAGGGAGCCGTTGCTTTTGATTATGGTAACAACCTCCGTGGCCAGGCTGAAAAAGGCGGACTAACTGTCCGTGACGAGCAGGGCGCCTTTCTCTATCCGGGATTTGTCCCCGCCTATATCAGGCCTCTCTTTTGTGAAGGTCGCGGCCCCTACCGGTGGGCGGCGTTGTCAGGTGAACAATCGGATATCAATGCCCTGGACGACCTGGTTCTTGAGATGTTTCCTGATGATGATATACTGAGCCGCTGGATTAGAATCGCACAGGAACAGGTGCCTCAGATCGGCCTGCCCAACCGGGTGTGCTGGCTCGGGCTTGGTGAACGTTCGGAGTTCGCCTTACGCATGAATGATATGGTTAAAAAGGGAATACTGAAAGCACCGATTGTCATCGGCAGGGACCATCTCGATTGCGGTTCCGTTGCGTCACCCAATCGTGAGACCGAAGGAATGAAAGACGGCAGCGATGCTATCGCTGACTGGCCGCTTCTGAATGCGTTATCGAATGCCGTTTGCGGTGCGGACTGGATATCTATTCATAACGGCGGCGGCGTTGGTATCGGCAACTCCACCCATGCCGGACAGGTGATTGTTGCCACCGGAACCGATAAAAAAGCGGAGAGGATCGAACGGGTGTTGACCGCTGATCCTATGACGGGTATTTTCAGACATGTTGATGCCGGGTACGAAGAAGCAATTGCGTTTGCAAAGAAAAAGGCGGTGAAGATTCCAGGATTTGAGTAGAATACAGTTTTATTCATAATCGTAATTATAATCCTTAAAGTATTAGTACCTTACAGATTGTTTTCTTGTTTTTTAGGTATTGGTTACAAATTTATTTGTTACAATACTTTATTCCGAATGCTTTCTTCGGTTAGAAAGGAATCTG
>JAUVGS010000473.1 GCA_030593665.1 Chitinivibrionales bacterium
GCTTTCGCAACAGTAAAATGTCCCAGTTCATGGATAAGTACAAGAATGCCGAGAACAAAAATACCGATAATTGCCTGTAGGAGGAATGTCATCAGAAGTAATCACCTTAATCTGTTATATGTTTTCAGTAATTTCTTTTATTACCCTATTACGGGTTTCGCTATCAATTTTTTCAATCACGGTAACGCTATCAGCCTTTTGGCCGGGATGTTGATTTAATGCATTTTCAATAATATCCGGAATGCGGGTAAATCCAATGGTGCCGTTGAGAAAGTAATGTACTGCAATTTCATTTGCCGCATTAAGGACTGTCGGTAAGGTTCCTCCCTGCCTGCCCGCTTCCAGGCACAATCTTAAACAGGGGAACCTGTTGAAATCGGGTTCAGCAAATGTCAGGGAACCAATCGAAGCCAGATCGAGTCTGGTACTTTTAATTGGCAGACGTTTTGGAAAACTGAGTGCATATTGTATCGGCAGTTCCATATCAGGGACACCGCATTGCGCAATCACCGCACCATCATGAAAGGTAACCATTGAATGAATAATCGATTGTGGATGTGTCATGATCTGCAATTTGTCGTAAGGTAATCTAAAAAGATGGTGGGCCTCGATGACTTCAAATCCTTTATTTACCAGAGTTGCAGAATCTATAGTGATTTTTTTACCCATTGACCAGGTCGGATGGTTCAGCGCCTCTTCAGGTGTTATCCGGTTGAATTCTTCAATGGGTTTTTCCCGAAAGGGCCCACCTGAAGCGGTAATAGTGATACTTTCTATGGTTGAAATATCTTCACCGTTACAGCACTGAAGAATTGCGCTATGTTCACTATCGACCGGGATTAAACTTCCCAATCCTTGTAAAAGGAGGGACGTGATGATATCTCCGCCGATTACAAGGCTTTCCTTGTTAGCAAGAGCCACCCGTTTCTTACGCTTGAGTGCGGCAACTGTCGGTGGAAATCCTACCGCACCGACAAGGGCGTTCAGGAGGATATCAAATTCAGTTTCATTAACAAGGTCGATCAGACCTGCTTTGCCTTCATATATGCGGGTGGAAGAGGGAAGTAGGTTCCGTGTTTCCGTTGCAGCTTCCGAAGAACAGGCACAGACGGATGGCACGTTGAATTCTTTAACCTGTTTACATAATGCAACACTATTGGTGTTGGTTGATAAGCCGACCAATTCGAATGTATCATTGAAACGCCGGACACAATTACAGGTGTTCGTGCCGATAGAGCCGGTTGAACCAAGAAGAAGGATTTTCATAGTTACGTTATAATCTTGTCAATAATAGTTATATACAGTTGGACAATAGGAGCTGCAAAGAAAAGACTGTCGAATCTATCAAGAATACCGCCATGTCCAGGAATGATATTCGACGTATCCTTTACGTGAAAATACCGTTTTATCAATGATACCAGCAGGTCCCCAATTTGTGCAAAAACACCAACAAACACCCCCATAATGACACCATATCCAAGAGAGTATCTTTCATCGGCCAGGAAGTGCCATCCAATGGTGCAGATAATAATTGCAGTAAAAAGTCCGGCAATACTTCCCTCAATTGTTTTTTTTGGTGAGATGGAACTAAAATGGTGTTTCCCAAAAAGGTTACCGGCAAAATAGGCAGCGGAATCACAGAGGAAAATTGCTGAAAGCACGGTAAGAATGCCGAGTTGTGAAAGCATGGAATGGGTAAAACGGGATGCAAATACCTTCTGGAACGGCTGGCCGTAAAAGTCAAGTAATGATGAACTGGCAATAACCAGAAATATCGTTCCGCTGAAAAGCAGGCTTGTGCGTTTCCAGCGGCTGGTATGTTTTCCCCATAGAAATGCTTCAAACGCAACAAGGATGAGTAGAACATATATATCATGTTTCATTTTCAAAAAGTTGTCGGGGATGAAATATGAAATGATTTGCAGGCCGAGCCAGATATATATCAACCAGAAGCCGTTTTTCGGATATGCACGGGTTAATAGTTGTAAGTATTCAAAACAAGCGAGAAAAATAATTGTTATCGCAAGAAGGTGTCCCGGATACAGGGTCACGGTATGCTGTCCGAATAATTTTATTTTTGCAATATTCGGTAGAAGGGTCAGAAGTGAAAAATTAGAATTTATTATCCACCACGCAATGGGAATAGCCCAGATAACGAAGATGATGCGTTTTTTCAGGTTCGCGATGTTCATTTTATATTTTTCACCTTTCCGAACCGTCTTTCGCGGTGGTTGAAATCTTCGATAGCTTCTTCCAGGCATTCCCTGTTAAAATCAGGCCAGAGGGTATCCGTTATAAACAATTCTGAATAGGCAACCTGCCATAATAGAAAATTGCTTATCCGTTTTTCACCTCCCGTACGTATTATTAATTCCGGATCGGGAAAAGGGGCGGTATAGAGGTAATTCCTGAATGATTCTTCATTTAATGTATCAATGCGGGAGGGGTCATTGATCGCTTCCCGGGCAAATGCTTTTACTGCGTTTATTATTTCATCACGGCCACCGTAG
>JAUVGS010000515.1 GCA_030593665.1 Chitinivibrionales bacterium
GGATAAACAGTGTATGCCCTATTGTTTCTATTCCCTCCCGCACTGAATGCCGGAATTGAGTTCTGCTGATAAACAATCCGGCAAGATACGCTCCGGTAATGCCGGCAACACGAGAGACCTCAGCTATACCGGCGAAAGCAAGCATAAGAGAAAAAGCAATGGCATTAACTCCATGAGAAACATTTATCTTCTTTGAAAGATTCATTATAAGAGGAACAATGAACCAGCCTATAAGTATTGCGGAGATACTATACACTCCAATTAGAATTATACTGAGAATAAGTTCATTTTTGTCCCCGCTGATAAATGCCAGGACGAATGAGAGGATAATTATTCCAATCACATCGTCTATTATCGCGGCTGTGAGAATAGTCGTGCCTTCACGTGACTGTATTTTCTTAAGAGAAATGAGCGACATGGCAGAAACCGAGACTGAGGTTGCCGTGAGGATCGTTCCAATAAGAAGTGCCCTCTGGAAATTGCCGGGTGCAAAGAAGGTTGCGAGAAAATAACCCAGAACAAATGGTAAGATTAATCCACCAAGCGCAACCATTAAGGATGCTTTTCCGGATCGGGCAAGTGTATGGAGGTCGGTTTCCAGACCGGCAAGGAAAAGGAGCATTGTTACACCGATAAGGGACAGGAAATGCACAATCTCAAAATTCATTTCATGCGGGAATAGTTCTTCGAGTGATTCAATCTGCTCACCCTTTTCATGAAACTCCTTTAATGTATGCTGAATTATACCCGGTGTGAGTTCTCCTGGCCGGATAAGACCCAACACCGTCGGTCCCAGAAGGATTCCCAGTGCAATCATACCGGTAACCGCCGGGAGGTGAATCTTCTCGCAAATATAAGCGACAATTTTTCCGGAAAAAATGAGTAAACCAAGGATAATAAGAATGTTCATAGAGCCGGTCCAAAGCATTTTTCTTTAGTACCTTACAGATTGCTTTCTTGTTTTTTAGGTATTGGTTACAAATTTATTTGTTACAATACTTTATTCCGAATGCTTTCTTCGGTTAGAAAGAAATCTGATAAGGAACTTACTTGCGGGTTTATCCCGCGTTAGTACTTGATGATAAGGCGGTGCAAGGTGTTCAAAAGATAAATTCACAGGAAAATAAACACAAGAGATAAACGAAAAGCATTGCCATATTTAAATAATAATCGCTCAACTCAGGTTAAATTAAGATGATGTATACCGTACATTATGCTATATTTTAAAAGTGATATCTGAACAAGCTGTTTTGAAATGATTATAAGTATATGAGAGGTGTTTTGAACTATAAACAATTATCAGACAACTGGTTTTTACAATCATCAGAAAAAGTTTCTGTTTATGGTGAAAAGATATCCACCACCAATTTTTTCAACGAGAGGTGGTATCCGGTATCCATACCCGGAACAGTAGTAGCGGGTCTGGTTGAGAATAAAGTATATAGCGATCCCTGTTTCGGTTTGAATATGAAAGATATCCCGGGTTATAAACATGGGAAAACTTTACACTTCTCTTTTCATTATATGCCTGATGACAGTCCATTCAGGAAATCATGGTGGTATAGAAATGAATTTACCCTTTCTGATTTGGACGAAGAAAAGCGGGTATGGATTCAGTTCAAAGGGATTAATTACCGCGCGGATATCTGGCTTAATGCGAAACGTATCGCAGCTACCGATTATATTATCGGGTCATTCCGCAGGTATACTATTGATGTCACTTCCTTTATTAGATCCAACAAGAAGAATGTATTAGCGCTTGAAGTATTTCCAACCCAGCCGGATGATTTGAGTATCACCTTTATTGACTGGGGGCCGGTGCCACCGGATGACTCAATGGGAATCTGGCAACCCGTATCAGTATATGTAACTGGAAAAGTGGCTATAAAACATCCTTTTATCAGGAGTACACTCGATACGATCGCATTTAAAAAAGGGGAGCTTTCTGTTAGTGCCGAACTGGTAAATACCTGTTCAGAAACGATTAGCGGAATTATAGAAGGCACTATTGAAGGGAGAACGTTTCAAAAGGAAGTGACTTTAACTCCTTTTGAGGAGAAAGATATTCAGATTACCGGTTCAGATGTCCCGGAGCTGGTAATCGAAAATCCCAGGGTATGGTGGCCTTATCAGCTCGGCTCACCGGAGCTG
>JAUVGS010000185.1 GCA_030593665.1 Chitinivibrionales bacterium
TATTATTCCGGCATAGGAAAGATAAATATATCGATAAAAAAAAAGGACGAGGAATTTTCTTCGTCCTTTTTTTATTATGCACTTCCTTTTTTTCCCCATACCTCCTTAATAGTTTTTTTAACTAAAGAAACCATTTAGTGACAATAATTACAGACAAACAGGAGCCGGTTGATTATTTTTAAGTGTTGGGAAAAACAATTTAGTACCTTACAGATTGCTTTCTTGTTTTTTAGGTATTGGTTACAAATTTATTTGTTACAATACTTTATTCCGAATGCTTTCTTCGGTTAGAAAGGAATCTGATAAGGAACTTACTTGCGGGTTTATCCCGCGTTAGATAAATCGAGCGGCTTATGATCAGGTTGTCACGATATTTCAGATATGGTGTTATACTACTTCAGTTTGTTTTAAGTAGTACCCGATCGGCATCGGCTCTCTCCATGCAATTCATTGTAACCATGCCGTCGGTTATCACCAAAGGTACGATTACCGAGTTTGACCTGTTCGGTAACGGCTCCGGAGCCCAGGTATTTATTATCATTCTTGATAACAGCGGTGAAATAAAACACTATCGCGGACTCACTCTCAGGTATAAGGTCGAGTACCTGCCGGGTGACGGCAGCCCTGCGAAAAAATTATATGAAGGGATATCCTATCCATTTACCATGGCCCCGCATGAGCAGGCGCCGCCGATATCCAGCAAAGACTTCCTGAAAAAAAATAATCATACAGTAAAAGCCTCAATAAGAAAAACTTTGTTTGAATTAAGTAACACCGATCCGTTAAAAAAGCAGTTTCTTGACACGCAGAAGATCCCTGACGGTAAAGTCCGGTATACCATGAAACTGGGGCAAAAAATTTCCATACTGGATGTGCAGACCTCTGATCATATTGTCCTTAATGCAAGCACTGTTGAACTGATCACGCCGGGGGCGGCAGCCTCTGATAACCCTCCAATCGAGTATAACACTAATCCGCTGTTTATCTGGACATCGGATATTCCGCCGAACATTTATGGGAATGGTGATGTGTTTACCGTGCGCATTTTTAAAGCAAGGATAGGAGAATCGCCGGCACAGACGTTGAGCGGGATACCGGTATTCGAATCAGGAACCAGGACAACCCGGTATCAGGTCCCTCAACAGGATTACCGGTTCACACCCGGGGCAGTATACTACTGGGAAGTTATCGGGTACGTTAAAGGGATAGCAACTTCAGAGATAAAAAGCAGCCCCTTTGGATTCAGAATGGCGAAACCGATCAATCTCGAGTTCTGGGAAGTAGTGAATACCCTGAAACAGGTTTATGGCGAAGATATCCTGGAAAAAATTTATGAATACGATGCCGCAGTGACAATAAAAAGAGACGGAAAAACAATAGATATTCAGGAATTGAAAGAGATAGTACGAAAGATCAAGGCTGGGGATTTTTCAATTCAATCGACCCATGTTCATTAAATGGATTCGTGAATGAGAAACAGTATTCTGAGCATAGTATTTCTCCTTTTTTGTATCGTGCGTGAAGCGTCTTCAAACACCAATGAGATCGCACTGGTTATGAAATGCCGTGGTATGGTATCGGTAAGTTATCACGGCGGCAAGGGGCATGCCATGGTATCGAAAGGGTATCTTGTTCTGCCCGGCGCAAGGCTTCAGACCGGATCGGGAGGGTTCGCCATTGTAAAGTATATCGGCAGCAGAAGTGTTGTTGTAATCAGGCCGCGCTCAGAAGCACTATTTAACGCATTTCAAAGTGAGAATGGTACAAACGAATCCCTGGAGATGAAAACGGGTGAAGCGCTCCTGGATGTGTTGTTGCCGCGGAAATACAGCTTTGACCTGCATACTGCCGCCGCACTGGTATCCTTCCGCAAGAATGCACAGATATTCGTCATTCTATCGAAAAATGATCAGGGAACGGCACTCTATAACCTGTCGGGATCTGCACAGATTGCCGATAATAATTTTACTACCTGGCGGGTACTTGACCCTGAAATGGCGGCATTTGCGGCACAGAATGGATTTGTGCAACTCAGTAAACTTCCCAGGAGTGCTCTGCCGCGTCTGCGCACCATTTTCGATAGTACGCGAAAGCTGACGACAGGCCCTCCGCTGGTGCATGATCTGATTATAAAAGCCGGTCCCAACGGTATCACAGAGCCTTCAGGCAAAGTCGTTGCTCTCAGCGGCGTCGCTGTTGACATTAAAGCGGTTTCTGAAACAGAGAAAATTTTTACCGCGTGGAAAGTCGTTGACGGGAATGCGTATATCAAAAATATTGCATCGGCTGAAACTCAGGTTGCGGTTACATCCAATACCCTGGTAGAAGCGCTGTTTGAAGAGACCCCGTCAATTTTACGAATAGTAAAATCAGAGCAGGGGGCGACAGAACCGAATGGTGATATATCCCTCCAGCGGGGATCGCCGGTCACAATCAGGCTTGCGCCGAATGAAGGGTATTCCTTTGCCGGCTGGAAAACAAGCAGCGATGTAACAATAGAGGAGGTTGACGAGTTTGCGACCCTTATTTCTGTCAATGCAGCCCGCGGAAAGGTGTCTCCGCGATTCATAAAAAAGTCCTACCAACTGACAGTTCAGAAGAGTGAAAACGGGACGAGTACTCCGAAAGGCGCCCAGACAGTGTATCATGGCGATTCAACCGCCATTACTGCGGTACCACATGAAGGATACCGGTTTATACGCTGGGATATTGTTGAAGGACACGCTGATATCACACACCCGTATAACGCGGCAACAACCGTTATATGCGATAGTGTTGACGCAATCATCCAGCCGTTCTTTTCAGACAATGCCGTGGAAGTCTCTATACTTACCCATGAACTGGTTGACGAAATATCCCCGCGCGGTAATTTTTATGTTATCCGTAACTCCCTGTTTACCGTAGAAGTGAAGCCAAAAACCGGCATGATGGTTTCCCGATGGCTTGTTGAGCGTGGGAAGGCCCGGGTGGAAGGAAATGAGCATGCAGTAATCAAATGTAAAACTCCCTTTGAAATCAAGCCGGTTATTACTGAACAGGAGTATGACCTGACGCTGTTACACAACAAGTACGGTTCTGTAAATCCCGTGGGTACCCATACCGTCTTATATAAACGGCCCGTTACCATTAAAGCTGAACCGAGTGAAGGCATGCATTTTATCCGCTGGCAGCTCAGCGGCGGGTGGGCTGATATTGCCGATCCCCGGCATGACAGTACCCGGGTGGTACTCACCCATGGCGATGCGGTTATTAAAGCCGAATTTGCCGAGACAATCTGTACACTAAACGTTGCGGCAACGCACGGCGGGTATACTGAACCCGGCGGGCTGGTGAAAAATTATGAAGGCGGCGATGTGATTATACAGGCAATCCCCAATCCGAAAGCCGCTTTTATAGGCTGGGAAATTGTTGCGGGGAAGGATAATATTCTCTTTTCCGATACCCTGACTATAGCAGAGCAGACTATAACCGGCAGAAAAGGCAATGCGTCTGTTAATGCCCTGTTCTCAACCGAAACGGTGCAGATGACAGTGTTGACAAACGGGCTCGGTACCACTGCGCCGGAAGGAAAAATCTACGCGGTCAAGAACAAATGGACCCCGCTTATTGCGGTACCGAATGAAAATCAGGCCTTTGTTCAGTGGACCGTGATATCCGGTACGGACGTCCGGTTTAAAGACCCTTTTTCCGCTGAAACCGAAGTCAATCCCGGCGCTGAAGAGGTGGTCTTTAAAGCACTTTTTCAATCTTCAACACTGGGGCTGTCAACTGAGGGCACTGAAGGGGATGTTTCTTTGCCGGACTCCTGTACCTTGCAGATTATTTATGATAAGAGTAAAGGATCGGTTGATACGGATGATGAGATATCGGTAAAACCCGGCATACCCATTGTTGTTACCGCCAGGGCGAACAAAGGATACTCGCTGGAAGAGTGGCGGCTCGTAAAGGGGAAAGCGTCATTTTCAGATATGCAGAATGCAACAATAACGGTTGTGTTGAATAACGATGATGCAGTGATAACGCCGGTATTCAGACTCAAACCGCTGCATACCCTTGAGATCATGTTCAAGGATTATGAGGGCGCGTCAAAGACAATACGCAGTACGTACCGGTAGGAGAAGGTTTCGTTTTCATGAAAAAGCACTCTTTTATAGGTATACTAATGATTGTTATATCGGTTACCGGTATTGTACCTCTACGGGGTGATGTGTTGCCGCTTGCGCCTGATGAAGAGGCGTTTGTTCCTCTTGATGATTTTTTTGTCACCTTTGCAATTGGCGAAATTAACTCTATCGTCAAACGGGTCAGGGTATATTTTGACGACGAAGATATAACGCCGGACTGCCGTATTACTGAGACCACCATAAGTTTTATTCCTGACAAAAGTTTTACCAAACGGCCTGATATAGCAGGCCCCCATACCGTTACCGTTATTCTGTACGGTCATTATCGTGTTGCAATTACCAAGAGAGTTATCCGTTTTTACCTGTATAAGGTCGAATCTATAACTGCTGATGAAAAGCTCGCGATGATAGAAAAGGGGAAGCAACTGAAAGGGGTGACGCCGGTCGATGTTATCAATACCGGGAAAGTGTACACCGGCATAGACTATAACAGTTATCAGGACAGCGGGATATTTGCCGGTATTCTTGATGCGTATGGTAACGGGTATAAAGGAAAATGGTTTTACAATTATAACCTTTCGCTTACCACACAGGAGGATGCGCGCAGGCAGACTTTACAGCGTTTCCGTTTCGCCACCGGCTATACAAAAAGCCTCCAGATCAGCGTTGGTGATAACTGGCCATTATATAATCCATACATTCTGGACGGCCAGTGCCTTCGCGGTTTTGAACTCAACCTTAAAACACCCAAACGGTATACAAACCTTGATTTTGCATTCGGTATGACCAGGCGGGATGTTGATCCCTATTTGAGTGATAAGCAGGGGTTGAAGGCACTGGTTGACAGCAGCGGTACAGTTTCCCATAACGATTCAATATCGTTCTATGAAGATGGCACCTTTCAGAGAAGGATGTGGGCTGCACGTCTCCATTTTGGTACCGGCAGAGTGTTCAAACTTGGCTTTGACTTGCTCAAAGCAAAGGACGACTCCTCCTCCATTGATCAACTCTCTACAACCGACATGACCGGTGCACGGACGGTCATTGGGGAAACTCCCAAAGATAATGTCGTTGCCGGGGCTGATATCTGTTTCAATTTCTTGAAACGACGGCTCTCGCTATTTTC
>JAUVGS010000126.1 GCA_030593665.1 Chitinivibrionales bacterium
CACGGACCTGCCTGACGATCCATATTTCAGTTTGCAGTGGTCGCTCTATAATCCCGGGTATAATCGGGCCGATATTAAGGCGGTTGAAGCGTGGCGGCTGCATACCGGTAATAAAAAGGTGATTATTGCAATTCTTGATACGGGGATCAATTATAAGCACCCTGACCTTGCACTGAATATCTGGACTAATCCTGATGAGGTTCCCGGTAACGACAAGGATGATGATAATAATGGTTTTATTGATGATGTGCATGGCTGGGATTTTGCCTATGATACCAAAGACCCGGCTGATCGCAACTTTCACGGCACCCATGTCGCGGGTATTGTTGGTGCGGTTACCAATAATAAAACCGGTATTGCGGGAATCATGCACCATGTATCACTCATGGCTGTGAAAGGAATCAAGGATCAGGGGTGGGGATATTCATCAGATCTTATTGCAGGGATATATTATGCTGTTGACAATGGCGCAAAAATAATCAATGCAAGCTGGGGTGGCGGCGGGTATCTCGATGCTATGATTGAAGCCCTGGATTATGCAAAACAGCATGAGGTGATTTTTGTTGCGGCTGCAGGTAATTATCGCCGGAATAACGATGAGAATCCATTCTATCCCGCATCATATCCGGGAGAAAACATTGTTTCCGTGGGTGCGACCAACAATCGTGACAGTATCGCAGTGTTCTCCCATTATGGACGGTACACGGTTGACCTGTTTGCTCCGGGGCAAAGTATTATCAGTACTGCTCTGGGTAGAAGCTATCGCTATGGTACCGGCACTTCAATGGCAGCCCCGCATGTCGCAGGCACCCTGGGGCTCCTCCATGCCGCTGATCCATCAATGCATTACAGGGAGTATATTGATATTCTTCTAAACAACGTAGAGCGAAAGCCGTACATGGAGGGCAATTGTGTCACCGGTGGGCGGCTTGACGCCTATAAAGCATTACGGCAGGTTGCCAGGTCATTTGCGGGAGGGTCTGCTCCGGTTGATTTTAAAAAGAAAGTTGTTTTGATTACCCAGATATTAGATTTACTGGAACATAAGGAAGAGGAGTAGTGCTATGAGATCTCGATACATTGCAGTATGGACAGTTATAATTGCCGGTATGGTATCGGCACAAACGACTAAGGATATTAAGTTCTATAATCTTGAGAAAGAGTATCGGCAAACTATAACCTATGTCTATAAAGTGACAGAGGCCGAAGCTCTGGAACTAAAACAGATTATTTCTGATATGCTCTCTATGTATGGTTCGCTCTATGTAAATGAAGAGACAAATGAATTGTATATCACCGATGTCGAAGAGAAGATTGAGGATTTGAAAAAAGTACTCCCCGGGCTTGATATCAAGCAGATAAAGGCGGGAAACAATCTTGTTTCCAGGAGGGTGTTTCTGAAACATGAGAATGTGTCGGAAGTCAGCGGGATAATTAAACACAAGCTCTCCCCGGATGGCAGTGTGTATGAAGTCCCTAATCATAATGCGTTGATTATTACCGATATCCCCAGTAAAATAACCGAAGTAACTGAAGTGTTGAATCTTATCGATGTTCCGGTAACGCATATTGCAATCGAAATTACGGTTGTTGAATTTAACAATGAGGAATTTTCCAAGCTGGGTATTAATGTGTTTAACTGGCTGCAGGGATTATCCATGCAGGCTGATCTCCATGGGGAGGAGAATTTACTCATCAGGAACCGGGGACGTTTTTATGTCCGGTCGCGGACTGAGGGTGATTTACGGAAAATGGATCCTAATCTTGAGACCGATGATGAGAAGGCATTACCCTACCACCTCAGTGCGGAAATCAGTGTCAGTGACCTGGTAAACTTTATCTGTGAGAATGCAGACGGCAGTGTATTGACACATACCAGGGTCATTACACGGAACAATAAGGATGCAACGATTTATTCACGCGAGATAATTCCCTTTCGGTTTTTTGAGAATGAGCAGGGTTTTCAGAACAGGTATGAGAGTGCCGTTCTTGCAGGAATGTCGGTAAGTGTCAGACCAATGGTGCAGCAGGACAGCCTTATCAACCTGCGGGTGTATCCCCGCATTTCCAATCTGGTGGGGTGGAGTCCGAAAGGTATGCCCATTGTATTTGAACGTACCGTCAATACCGAAGTAAAGGTAAAGGATAATACTATATTCGTCCTTGGTGGATTGAAAAAGCGTGAAGCTGTTGAAGTGAGAAAGGGTATTCCCGGATTAAAAGATATTCCGGTGCTGCAGTGGTTCTTCTCTGTAAAGAAGACGGCCGTGGTCGAGCGGGAAGTGCTGATATTTATCAGGCCGACAACACGAGTGGAGACAGCCTTGGATACGAGGGAATTTGAAAATGTAATGGAGATGTATAAAACATCTGAAAAGGAAAAAGTGTCTAGGAGAAGACATCGTAAAAAAACTGATAAACAAATTAGTATACCGAGTTCAATAAAAAATAAATAGAAACAAATTGTTTTTTAAACGTTATAAGGAGAAATAAAATGATAACCAACTATATGAAGTATTTATTGATAGTGTGTTTGGTATTAATTCTTCCTTGTACAAGTTTTGCATTAAATATTACTAAAAGAAAAGCAAATGTTGATTTTAAAACATACTCATTAAATTTTCCTTTGGAGCATGTCTACTATTCACCTGACATGAAGAGTTGGAAGCGAAGAAAAATCAGTAGAATAAAACAAATGGTGGTTTTTATTAATAAGCAATACTCTGTATACATTAAAGTTGAGAAGAAGAAAATAAACAAGATAAAATTTGATACTACAATAGAATTGAGTGAAGAAGAAAAGGCAACGGTCTATTTCAATAATTTTGAACGGTTGTTACCTGAATTTGATTTTAAAGAAATGGTATATACACCTGACGTAAAGAGTGTATATAGAGACTCTATAAATAATAAAATGTACTTTGTTGCCTCATTTAAGACTTTTTTAAATAATCATCTGGTAAAAGGATTTCATTATTTACTCTTGCCTGAATCGAAGCCGTATGATTTTTATGTTGTGGCATCATTTTTTAGCGGTTCATCAATGTATGAAGGTATTAAAGAAGAAGAAATATTTGGATTTGATGTTTTTAAAAAAATTCTGAGTAGTATTAGTATTAAAAAGAATTAATACGTATCAATTTTAATTATTTCTACTTTGGTAAACTAAACATTCTTAATCAATGTTTAGTTTAAATCAGTCATTGTCATTATTCATTCTTAAGCATAAGGAATTCCAGACTTCGTCTGTTTCTATTATAATTTTTATGCTTTCCCGCATGCTTCACTACTTTCCATTAGGCGGGACCGCGCAGCAGTTGCGATTACGGCTGCATGGTAGCCCTGGAGCAAATTCATGTATGAAACGTTAAAAAGGCTGGATAGTTACTTCGTATTGTATATTTAGTGAAGAAAGAATTTTCAATCCGGAGAAGCACATGAAAAAGAAATTACCGATAGGAATTCAAACCTTTTCTGAGATAATAGAGGAGAACTATTGCTATGTTGATAAAACTGGCATAGCATATAACTTAATCCAAAACGGGAAGTACTACTTCCTCTCCCGTCCCCGCAGATTCGGTAAAAGCCTTTTTCTGGATACCCTGGCAGAAATATTTGAGGGAAACAAAGAACTCTTTAACCCGACTTCGAGGTGGAAAAAACACATTTACTTTAAAATCAACATGTTGTGCGCATTTGTATAAATTTTTGGGCACTACATCGTTCCGATGCATACTTGTAAAGCGTTGTTATATATATAGATACGGGTTTAATAATTGAATACTCTCCCTTCAGGAAAAAACTCTCAATCGTATCGTATAGGTGATCCGACCTGTTTAATAAGTTTTAATGAAGATAATGCAACTCTCTGTCCCAATTATACACGGATCAAAGAATCCGATTGCTGGTCTGATTAAAAATTGACAAATAATTATTAAACAATATATTTTTAAATTATACTATGATTTTTATTTAGAAAACACACATATTCATTTACTCTCTATGAAACCCAGCTTATACGAACCTCTCCTGAAGAGCATATCAGTTCTTGCTGTCGATGACGAGCATTTTCAGCGGGAAATGTATGTTAAAACAATCGGTGATCACCGGCTTTATAAAGTGGCGGCAGTTTCATCAGCGTGTGAGGCAGAACAATTCCTTCAATCATCAGGACAAATTTCAATGTGTCTTTTGGATCTGGGAATTGATGATATTAGTAATGACGAATTTTATCTGCTTAAAAAATATGGCGGGCAAATACCTTTTATTATTATCAGTGCAGCAAAAGATTTATGCAGAGGTTTTCAAGCCAGAGATTTGGGCTGTGTGCATCTTTTACCAAAGCCGGTTAATTTCTTCGATTATGAATTCTGGAATGTGTTAATGAAGTCGTTTCTTGACAGAACGGTACTCCCGTCATTGCCGGAAAATGCGTCGCCTGTATTGGTGGAAACCTGCCGGACAATCAGGCAGGAAAGCCCGGAAACCGTAGCACAGTGGGCTGCATTGAGTGGCATCACCGAGTCCTATTTACGTCGTATATGGAATGAGAGTAATCTGGGACCCCCCAAGCATACGCTCTTTTTATATAATTTTTATAAGGAGGCGCTTACCTATTGTAATGCGTTTTTTCTGAGTGAAGCAAATGATACGGTCTTTCCACGAAATCCTGATAGAGAAGGCCATCGCCGTAAAGTACGGTATTTCGAACAATATAGATATGAGCTTGAAGCTCTCACTAATAATAATGCTGCGGGAAGGCCGGTTACTGAGCATATCGACCTTATTGTCGCAGATATTCAGGTATCCGAATCCAGGTCGGTTTTAACTAAAAAGTAAAGCACAACAATCGTACCGGATCCGAGTTCGCTGTTAATAGTGACACAGCCGCAGTGAGTACGTACGCAATTGTAAACATTCATAAGCCCCAGCCCGCATCCGTCGCGGTTTTTCCGTTCCGTGTAAAACGGCTCAAAAGCGTGTGCCGCCACTTCAGGCGACATCCCGGTACCGGTGTCTTGAATCTCGATGCTGATATATCTTCCCGGTGCAGCATCAAAGCGTTTTAATAACACACTATTCCTGTCCAGGTCGGTATGCTCAACGTTAATAGTAATAGACCCGCCGGCAGTGAGGGCCTCTATTGCATTCAGACCGATATTCAAAAGTGCCGAATGGATCATGCCATGGCCACCGATTGTCAATGCAGGCTTTGGGGTAAGATTTAAATGAATTGTGATACCCTGCGGCGCAGAGTGCTTTAAAATAGAATGGACCTTTTGCACCGTGTCTGCCAGGTCTACGGTGACCATTTCCTTCGGCTTTTTTCGCGAAATATCAAGAAGCGTTTCCGAAAGATTGTTAAGCGTTGAAGCCGCACCGATTAACGGTTCAACATATCCGGAAAGCGCACTGTCTCCTTTGGTTTTTCGTTGTATCATTGTTGCAAAAGTTGCAATAGGGGAAACCAGATTTCCCATGTCATGTGCTATACCATTAATGCATTTACCAACAACCTCCATTGTTTTACTATGCATCAACTCCTGTTCAATTGCACTTTTCTCTTTCTCAACCATGAGCTTTTCCTCTAAATTTCGTACTGCCGACTCTTTCGCCTTCTCCCGTTCTCTGGTAATCAGGTTTATTCTGTCGGCCATGATAAGGGAATAGAGTATGAGGGTAATAACAAAAGAGATATTTGGAATGAAATAGATAAAAGTGTTGAACATTATTGTGCCTGAACCATAAACGACGTTATAGATCGTAAGACCCACGATAAAGCTCATGCTGGAAATCAGATATAAGAAACCCGTACGGTTACCCTTTTTCGCGCTGATAATACCGGAATATATGACAAACGGGCTGGGTAGAAGATTTAGCAAAACAAGAAGTTTCTCTGCGAACACAAAGCTGAAAAACGGTGATGTCGCAGCAAAGCAAAGGCAAAGATATTGCAAAAAACGAAGGGCCGTATCACAGCGGGGAGCATACTGTTTATGGCCAAGCATTTCCCGGGAATATAACATAACAAAAAATATTGCTATAAAATTTATTACATGAAGAAAAGGCACGAGAGCCGCGATATTATAAATGCCCCAATCAGTAAGAAAACCGTAAACCGCAGTCGCCTGTCCAAGGCCGAATGTCAAAATAAAACCGGAAAAAGCCAGATAACTGAGCTGTCTGAGAAGGATGTACAGACATGCATGATAAAAAAACATGACAAGAAGCACACCGAAATAACATCCCAAAAGACATTCCTTGAGGCGGTCATAGGCAATATAGTGTTCGTTCGCACGAATGTAGACCGGTAGAATAATCGAGGTCGGGCTTGTGATTCTTAAATAAACAGTCTGTAATGTGTTTGACAAATCGGGTAAAATAAAAGAAGGATTACGGAACGGAGCAGGACGTTTACTTTTTCCTGTTAGAAAACCCGATTGCAACAAGACCACGGTACTGTCATCTTCTACTCTATACATATCGACATTGTGAAGAGAGGGCATATCAATGTCCAGCACCCATTGAGCTGAAACTCTTG
>JAUVGS010000500.1 GCA_030593665.1 Chitinivibrionales bacterium
AATAGAAACGTATGGTGTGTGGAAGCGACAAAAAGATGTTTAACAAAATCTTCTTCCTTTGTCCCCATGGCTGTCTTCCCTTTACCGCCCCTTCGCTGATTGCTGTAAAGAGTTATTGGATTTCGCTTGATATAGCCTGTCTGGGATATGGTAACCACCATATCTTCTTCCATGATCATGTCTTCAACATCTATCTCACTGGTTTCCTGGACAATTTCAGTCCTTCGTCTGTCTCCGAATTCCTCCTGAATTTCTGTTAATTCGTCTTTAATGATATTCAGCACCAATGGTTCACTGGCCAGTATCTCTTTATAATGCTTGATGTTTTGTTTTACTGTTTTATATTCTTCAAGAATTTTTTCCCGTTCAAGTCCGGTTAAGCGCTGAAGGCGCATGTCGAGTATGGCCTGGGCCTGTATTGCAGTCAGGCTGAATCTTTCGATCAGTTTATCTTTTGCTTCCCCTGGAGAGCCTGAATTTTTAATCAAAGATATAATCTCATCCAAATTCTCAAGAGCAATTTTCAAACCTTCCAGTATATGTGCGCGTTCTTCTGCTTTCCTTAAGTCAAACCGGGTTCTTCGAATAATGATTTCCTTGCGGTGCATAACGAAATGCACAAGGATCTTTTTTATCGTCAGCAATTCCGGCCTGTTATTCACAACGGCCAGGAATATTACGCCAAAACTACCCTGCATCCGTGTATGCTTATACAGCTGATTTATAACCACACCCGCGATCTGATCTCTTTTAAGACCTATGGCGATACGCATTCCCTCCCTGTCGGATTCATCCCGGACAAATTGAACACCTTCGATATGCTTTTCACGAACAAGGGCGGCAATCTTCTTGATCAGCTTCGCCTTGTTAACCTGATAAGGAAGTTCCGTTACAATGATCGTTTCTTTATCTGTCTTCTTGTCCGTTTCAATTATTGTTCGCGCGCGCAGGCGTATGATTCCGCGACCGGTTTCATACGCGTCAGTAAGTCCCTTGGTTCCATAAATAAGACCGGCTGTTGGAAAATCAGGACCCGGTATGATCTTTAATAGTTCCTGAAAAGAAATTTCAGGGTTATCAATCAGCGCCTTGACACCTTCGATAACTTCATACAGGTTGTGCGGAGGTATATTTGTGGCCATACCCACCGCAATACCCGATGATCCGTTGATCAGCAAAGATGGAATCGCGGCTGGAAGAACAGTGGGTTCAGTAAGAGACTCATCATAGTTTGGTATGTAATCAACTGTTTCCTTATCTAAATCCACGAGCATCTTGTGCGCCAGTTTCATCATCCTGACTTCGGTATAACGCATGGCAGCAGGAGGATCGCCGTCCACAGAACCGAAGTTACCCTGCCCGTCAACCATGGGGTATCTTAATGAAAATTCCTGGGCCATCCTGGCAATGGTATCATAGATGGCACTATCTCCATGCGGATGATATTTACCCATAACATCACCGACAATACGGGCGGATTTTCTATACGGTTTATTGAAATCATTTTTCGCTTCTCTCATGGCATACAATATACGCCGGTGAACAGGCTTCAGCCCGTCACGCACATCAGGCAGCGCCCTCCCGATGATGACACTCATCGCATAATCGAGATACGATTTCTTCATTTCGCTCTCGATACTTATTTCGGTTGGCTTTTCAGTTTTTATCATTTGAATAACCTATCTATTAATGAATATAATGATATATTCTATTTTATTAACTTAAATTGATGAACTCAAAGAAAGTCCGTTTTTCCGTCACCATTGGATCTTTCAGTCATTTGAAGATTCAACATGCATCTGGTAACTCGTTTTATATATGTCCGTTAACGTTAAAAATCCTGTCATTACAAGGGGGCCGTATATGATTCCTAAGATACCGAACAATTGTAATCCGCCGATAATGGAAAGAAATACAAGCAGTGTATGCATTTGAACCCGGCTGCCCACAATTTTTGGTTTGAAAAAATATTCTATTCCACCGGAAAGTAAAAAGTAAAATATGATAAAAAAGATCCCGGCACCGATACGACCCACCAGTAAAAGGTAGCCTGCGACAGGTAGAAAGACAACACCGATTCCGACAATGGGAAGAACCGCCAGCAGGGCCATCACCACACCCCAGAGAAATGGTGACGGTATTCCGAAAATCGTGAATACAATCCCGCCAAACATTCCCGGGATCATACCCCCCAGTCCGTTCCCATTTAAATTACCCCCGGCCATACCTTTAAACTATTTAACCGGTTTT
>JAUVGS010000563.1 GCA_030593665.1 Chitinivibrionales bacterium
ACCGGGAGCTGGATGTACGGGGAATTCGTTTCAAACCGCCCTGTTACCTGGCAGATGAGTGGCTCTCTCCGGACGGGGTACCGGTGATTGGTATACCTTTTTATCTTGTTCATCCCCGACTGGTTCAATTGGAACGTAAGATGATGCTGGAAGTCGAAGGCGGGACTGAATCCTGGTGCATGAAACTGCTCCGTCACGAAGCCGGTCATGCGCTGAATCATGCCTACAAACTCTATCGTAAAAGCCGCTGGCGTGAACTGTTCGGCCCTGCGTATTCTCAGCGTTATTCAACTGCAAGCTACGCGGTTCAGCCCTATTCCAGGCGGTATGTCGTTCACCTCGATGATCATTATGCCCAGTCCCATCCGGAAGAGGATTTCGCCGAAACCTTTGCCGTATGGCTGAATCCGTCAAATAATTGGCAGGAGAAGTATAAGGGGTGGCCTGCACTTAAAAAATTGTACTATGTGGACCGGCTTATGCAGAAGATAGCTGACCAGGAACCTCTGGTAGTGAGTCGCGATAAACCGTGGGCAGCTTCCCGTATGAGGTCAACGCTTGCTGCCTACTATGAACGGAAACGGCGGTGGCTGAAAGAAGACTTTCCCGGGTTTTATGATACTGCATTGCAGCAGATATTTACCTTAAAACGTGAAGACAATACAGTCTGTAAAGCATCGCAGTTTCTCAGATCACAGAAACGGCACATTATTAACAGTGTGTCCCGATGGACCGGCCAGCGAAAGTATGATATAGCATGCCTGATAAAGAAACTGGCAAAGCGGTGCGATGAAATGGAGCTGTATCTGAATAGAGCTGATACCATGTTTGATATTACTGCATTTGTAACTGCGGTAATGTGCAATAGTGTACAATTGATTGACAGGGTAGAGAGGAAATGAAAAAGAGTCTTGCAGTTACCGTTTTGGCGGATGATGCCACACTGCCGATCGATGAGAACATCGATAAAAAGTATCATGAGGATCAATCAACTGAATTCCATATTGTCAAAACGCTCAACGAACTGGGACATAAAGTATCAATCGTCGGCGTGTGGGATGAAGTTGAACCGGTGGTACGGAAAATAAAGGAGTTGAAACCTGATGTTGTATTTAACCTTACCGAACAGTTCCGTAATAACCGAATGCTCGATAGGGATATAGCCGGCCTTCTTGAGCTGCTGAATGTCCCCTTTACCGGCGCTGGCCCTGCGGGATTGATGCTGAGCAGAAATAAGGCAATCTGTAAGCAGATCCTGAGTACAAGGAAAATTCGTGTCCCTGGATTTTTTACAATACTACCCGGTAAGAAAGTGCGTGCACCGCGCCGCATTCATTTTCCGCTTGTTGTTAAACCACTGTATGAAGACGCTTCTGAGGGTATTTCCAATGCCTCACTGGTTAAAAACATTGAAGAATTGACAGCACGGTCACAGTGGGTACATGAAACCTTTAAACAGCCGGTTATTGCGGAAGAATTTATTGAAGGGAGAGAACTCTATGTCAGTATTGTTGGTAATAAACGGTTGAAAGTTTTACCATTTCGTGAGTTACATTTTGACAATTCTGATAATAACGGCCCGGTCATGGCAACATCCCGGGTGAAGTGGAATGAAAAATATCAGAAAAAATGGAATATTAAATTTGGTTTTGGTGAGAATATCGATGAGAAAGTCGC
>JAUVGS010000415.1 GCA_030593665.1 Chitinivibrionales bacterium
GTTTTGTCAAGAAGTCTCAACTGTGGCATTGTTGAATCCGGGGCTATGTAGTCTGCCATTACAGTATCTATCCAGGAATATTCGACTATTGGTACGGTAACATCGCGTTCTTTAGAATCATTAAATGCATACCACGCACCTTTATCAAGAATGTTGAACCAGCCGCCATTGGTCATAAGAATCGGGCTTCCAAGAAGAGTTCCGACGCTGTTTGCGTCAGTAATAGACTCCATACATGCATCTTCCGGATGCCAGTCAAAGTTTTCAATGACAATATCATCAATCCACAGAATTCCCGCTTTCATATGCCAGGCTTTATTAGCATGGCCGTCTTCTCCGGCGCCGCCGATATTCCATCCAAGTTCCGTGCAAAGAAAAGTGTTAAGAGGGAGTATCGCATGCTGCTCTGTTTCCCCCGGAAGAAGTAAATTTGCGCTATCGTCAATCGCCCATTGCGGTTGATACAGAGACATGATATCGTTGACATCGGCAGTATCCTTCTGCCTAAGGTATACCCAATAGTAATGCCATCCCGGAATGATCTTATGTTCGATGTTATAACAACAGTTAAATTCTTTGAAGGTGCCCTGTTTTGTGGCTACTTTAAAATCTACGGTAATCGTATCTGAAGCTTTTGCCCAGTAGCCGACTTTCGTTGCTTGACTAAGGTTCAGGGTATTACCCTCTGAAATAAGAGCGGTTCCCATACCAACCATACACCCGTATACCTCATCCTTCCCCGGCCCCCAGTGTGGAAGAGTATCGCCAAACTGCCACGCAATCATAGCGCTATAGGCAGAAGTACCGTTTTCGTTACCGCCGGCTGTCATATAAAATTCCTCATAGTCTACAACGTTTTTCTTTGCAAAATTTGTAATAGATGAATTACCGCCTGCAAGTGAATCCCCAAGGAAAATCCAGCCAAGCCCGGCACTATCCTTCCAAAGACCGGCATAATCCACTCTCTTTGGATTGTCGTCATATACATACCAGTAGTCTTCAAACATGTTCTGTGATTTCATCTCCGGGGAACGACAGGTATCTACATAAGAATTCCCCGCATGGATTTGAAATAGGGGAACGGTAACGAGAATTAAAAAAATACAGAGCGTTTTGAATCTACCTACGGGGTGTAGATGTTTCATATAGTACCTCCTGTTTAAATGATAAATAGCGCTTTCTCTTTTATTGAAAGACAACTATTGCATTATTTCAACATGTTAACCTGTTACCTGTTCAATGAGCATATATTTATTATCCTTGAGATAATGATATGCCCCGGCAAGCCTGTAAAATAACGGCTTCAACTATTTCCGCTCAGGACTCGCTCATTGTAACACGTTGATTTTAAATATTGGTACCAATATGAAAAATCTATTTTATTTTAACTGCAACTTCTATGTCCATGTCAAGATAGTGGATGATAATATCATCTACCCACAACGCGCCGGATTGCTTCTTAAGGTGTTCGTTGTCAAAACAGCTTATTATCCACTGAATTTGTCTTATTGCGCTCACATCAAGCGGTAAAATCCCAAGATTTACTCCGGGATTCAATGGATGCTGAAAATATTTCCACGCCTCATCAAATGCCCATTTTGGCTGTTTGAGATACAATGAATCCTTCGGATTTGTCGGATCCTTCTCCCTCAGCTTCACGGTGAACTTTTTCCAGGTTGTATCAATATGATGAATGATCTGATAATAAGTACCATAAAGGTCAAAATGTCCCTGGTCGGTAAGTACCTGAAAATTAACATTCATCGGTACTAATGACTTGGCCCAGTAAGTAATCTCCTTTGCCTTATCAAAGTCAAAATCTATTCCTATACCCGTTTCTCGATACAACTGGGTACCAATTCCAACATAGGTCTCAAACGTTGAATCAAGCGTGGAATAGGGTAATGAATCACCCATCGTAAATTCGATTTTCGCTGCATGGCCAGAGCCTTTCGGATTTCCCCCGGCAGTCATGGTAAAATCATTATATACCCCATTAGTGTCACTGGTTATATTCGTAATGACGGAATTGCCGCCATTGAGAGAATCCTGCCAGATAATTGAGTCCTGGTTTACAATGGTGTACTTACCCTTATGATAATAAGGTGATTTCGGTCTGTCATCAAACAAGTACCACCACCCCCAAAAATTATTTTGATCATCACCTTCACATTTATCAACATCTATGTCGTTTATATTCAGTGTAATTTTCGGTTCCGCCGTTTCACCTTCATTGATTGACAATAAGGTCGGCATTGTAATTGTCCGTGTATTTTTTAAAACAATATTGAAATCGAAATCACCTGCGGCAAGCGAGTCCCGTGACAGGATTCCGTTTATACCCGGTACAATCCTGCCGTATGGGGTGCCCATGAGAAGGATATACACATCCGCACTTTTTAAAGAAGTGCTGATGATTTTAACAGAACCATTAATCGAGACCGGATTACCCAGCACGATCCCCTTAACAATATCCGGTTCATCATCTTCAGAGGTTTTCGACTCAATATACACCTGTTTTTCAGCAGATGTCTGACCGTTAAGCGTAACAAAAATATTATACTCCCCCTCAGGTATCTGGCTATCCACCGGTATGCGGTAATCCCCATTCTTATCCGTTTGAATTATACGTGCACTAGCTGAATCGGGATGTGCGCCGTAGTGGACAAAGGTAACCAGAGCGTTTTTAGCGGAGGTCTTGCCGTCACGCATCGCCACATGGCCGAGCACCTGGGCATCTCCGGTACTGGTACCTCCATCCGCAACCGGGTATGCACAATTCAGCAGGAAACCAATGATTCCGACACACAAAAAAGCCAGGATATCAACACATGATATTCTTTTCATCGTTCCGAATCCTTTTTTACTTTTATTGTTACCGGGAATAACTGC
>JAUVGS010000417.1 GCA_030593665.1 Chitinivibrionales bacterium
ATGGCCGGGAGGTCGGCAGAAACGGTTTTATCGATGTTGTTGCTGCGGAGCAGACTATAACCAGTAAGGATTGGTTCCAGGGGACCGCCGATGCGGTCAGACGCACCTTGCAGCATATGCTGTATCATAAGCCCAAATACATTCTTATTTTAAGCGGTGACCAGGTGTATAGCATGGACTACAACTTCCTGTTCTCTTTTCATCAAAGCCACAATGCCGATGTCACCATCGCAGCCCATTACAGTGCGCCGGAAGAGATACATGGACTGGGTATTGTTAAAGTGAACAACGATTTAAAGGTGATTGATTTCTATGAAAAACCGGACAGTCCGTCACTGGTTGAAAGGTTTAAATACACGAATAACATTTCCGGTGTCAGGGGAAAACCCTTCCTGGCTTCTATGGGTATCTACCTGTTTAAGACAGATGCGCTTCTGGAAGCACTGGAAAATAATGAAACGGATTTCGGCAAGGCAGTGATTCCGCTGGCTGCCAAAGCAATGAACATGTCCTGTTTTCCATTCAGCGGTTACTGGGAGGATGTTGGAAATATAAAAACGTTTTATGACGCAAACATGGAATGGCTTAAAGGCGGCGGTATTGCCGAGCTGTTTGAAGGGGGCAATTCCATTATTACCCATGCACGGCAGTTACCGCCGGCAAAGATTCATAAAACAGCGATAGAGAATTCAATTGTCTCGGAAGGATCAATTATTCATGCAGAGCATTTGAAAAATAGCCTGATCGGTGTTCGCAGCCGTATAGGCCGGGGATGTGTTGTTGAAGATTCCATTATTATGGGTAATACCGAGAGAAGTGGCGGTGCTGATTCTGACTATGACGAGCTGTTTGATGATTACGGTGACAGCGACGATACGAGAACTTTTTTACTGAAGACAAGCAACCGGTTTGAAATTGGCGAGGGATGCCATATAAAGAAGGCTATACTCGATAAAGATGTGATAATCGGTAAGGGATCGAAGATCGTGAATATCAAAGGCGTCCAGGAAGAAGAGAATAAGAATTATGTAATCCGCTCAGGTATTGTGGTGATAGCCCAGGATACGGTGATACCGCCGGGGACTATTATTTAACCTAAGGGCCTGAGTAGAATACAGTTGTCAGAATACAGTTGTCAGAATGCAAAAATCTGTAAACCGTATGCCGAAAAAAATTAACGGGAAAACCAAAAACATTCACGATGGGCAGAATACTATCCAAAGGAGCGGCTATACCGAACCATTGGCGTATGATGATCTTATTACGCCGCCGTTTTATGGTACCGGTGAAATACTGACCTGGCAGGCAGATGTTTTGGCCGATGCTGTTGACAAAAAGAAGTTGTTGGATCAATATTGGCATACTGAAAAAAAAGGTCCGGCAGGTGACCGTGAGGCGATGTTTTCATCCCTCATTCAGGAGATACAAAGAGATTCCCTTATCGATGCCCGTGGCTATTATGGTTTTTATCCGGTTATCACTGATGATGAATTCCTTATTTTACTCAATCCGAACGATTATCACACAGAAGTCGCAGCGTTTCAATTTCCGAGACTGAAGGAAAAAGAAAACAGAAGTTATGCCGATTTTTTCCGGCCTGAAGGGGATATTTTGCCAATTCAGGTATGTACTTTAGGCAGACAACTGACTGATAAATGTACACTATATGCACAAAAAAATAACAGAAAGCATCAATTTTTATCCAAATTAGGGATTTATTTATTGGATAGCATTACAGAGAAACTCCATATTGAAATCCAACGCGGTTTATGTCTCCCGAGAAATCAGGGACTCAGACACCATTTCGGCGATTCAGGTATGCCGGAAGCGGATAAAAATCGGGAAATAATTGAATTACTCTGCGCCGATGACCGCCTTGGTATCACTCTAAACGATAATTTCCAACTCCAACCCGAACTTTCCTCCCTTGCTCTGTTTATTCAACATCCGGAGGTGAATCGCTACTCTTAACCTCTGCACCTTTATCAATACAAATTGCAAATTGAAAAATGCAGCCGAAAAAGTCTAAAATCACAAATCAAAAATCTGCAATCTTTGCAACTTTAAACTTTGAACTTATTTATTAACTTTGTGACTCACATCACCGACAAAACCGCAATTTTATGATAAAATATGGGGTAAATTTCCTTTTTCCACCCATAATGGATTTTTTATTTAAGCGCTTAAAATAACTCTTGATTTATATCCCATTTCGGTGGTATAATTAGCTATTGTTATATCCCTATTATATAGAAATAAAAATAATTGAAAATATACGCATCCATAAAAGGATTGGGCTCCTATGGGAAGGACTGAATCGGGAAATCAAAAAAAAGCTGTAGTGAAAGCAGGAATCAAAAACATCGAGCGCGTATTAAGATTTTTGGTTTTAATTTTAATAATGTTTTCTGTTTTTCATGTTTCAGCAGATCAGATCACTATTTATGCTACGCGTTACAAACTTCGAACTAATAACAGTGTGGACGATGCAGCCAGCTCGGAAAATACAGTTTCTACTACTGCGCAGCCAGTAGGAGGGTTTACAAGACACAATACATATGATTCAGAAATTCTCTGTGATTTCGATCTTTCGGGTATCCCGTCCGGAGCAACAATTGATTATGTGGACTATGGTTACAATGTTTCAGCCTTGTCTGGCGGAACGGATGCCGTTGAAATTTTTGTGTGTAACAGAGCATGGGCAGCCCCTATCCAGTATACTGATTTAGGTGGAGCTGGAGAAGGTGCCTGGTCAAAATCGCTGGCTTCTCAGACATGCAGTGTGATAGATTGGAACGGTTGGGATGATAATACACTTTTACAGAGCCTGGTAACGGATTCACTGGCTACTTCTGGGGCAGT
>JAUVGS010000226.1 GCA_030593665.1 Chitinivibrionales bacterium
GGTAACTTCACCAATGTAAAACAGATCATTATGCTCAAAAAGAAAATCTCGTATGTGCTGATAATTGTTCTTTGCTTTTTTCTGCCTGCGTTCTGTGCTATCGGTCAATCCGCAGTAATAGCCCTGTCATTCCCCTATGGCGCCCGACAATACGGTATGGGTGAAGTTGGCGCTACACTGGCTGATGATGAAAGTACCATATTCTGGAATCCGGCAGGTCTTGGACAGGACAACACCCGGTGGCATGATGGGTCTTTTACAATTTTCTATGAACCCCTTCTCCCGGTATTCGACATGCCCGAATTATGGCATGGAGCAATTGCTACCTGCTATCAACCGGAACACATTGATATCGGCGGATTTGGATTTTTCATTAATTATCTGAATTTTGGTGAAAATATACAATATGATGCTCAGGGTAGGATTATCAGTAGATTTAACAGTTATGAGTTTATCATGGGTTTAGCTTGGGGCCTCAATTTTGCCGATATCGGCTGGACTGATAATCTTAACCTTGGATTAGGAATAAAATACGCCCATTCGGCACTGGCCCCGGGGATAGGAGAAGGCAGCGAAGGTGTTGGAAAAACTTTTGCCATTGACTTTGGATTGCTCTACTGTTTTCCCTTTGGTTTCAGAATAGCATTTACCTTACAGAACATGGGGCCGTCTGTATTTTATATCAGTAAAGATAGCGCTGATCCCATTCCCTTTACCGGCCGTCTCGCATTCGGGTATAAAAAAGAATTTATCATTGATAATTTACGTAAATACCGGCTCTGTGCAGAATTTAACCTTGACAGGGAAATGGTTAAAAACGACCCGTATAAAGATCCTGATCCCTGGTATAAAGCAGTTGTAACCAGTTGGACTGATGAACCGATAAAACAGGAGTTATCTGAAATAATCAGCAATTTCGGCGCCGAAATCACCTTTTTTAATACGGGTTCTTTTCGTATGGGTGGTATGATTGATAATGCCGGCTCTCGCAGGGAGCTTCATTTAGGCTGGGGGGTTTCTCTATTTAACCATTTCAACTGGGATTGGTCATATATTTATTCACCCAGATATTCAATTGCCCGTGATGGACAATGGGGATTCTCTTTCACGTTCTTCAATATGGCCGATTGGTCTCTTGAGAAACGTAAATGGTGGGAATCCTTTGACAAAAAGTAGACAATTTGTTTTTCCTCTTCAGGAACCATCAAACAATACCGATAAAAAATATTGCAAAAATAATATTTTAACTGTATATTTAAGCTTATGAAAACGATACAATCCGTTTCAGTAATAATTGGCGTGGTGAACAGTATTATTGTCCTCCTAAATAAAAAAGGAGGGGAAACGGGTATCTAGTATCTAAACGAAAAAGAAAATTAAAAAAGCCCGCTTCCCAAAGGAAGAGGGCTTTTTTGTTATTATAGTTACTTTACTTGATTCAAATTATCGATTGTAGGTATTTTTCAGTATTATTTTTCACGTATCACGGGAGGACTCGTTGAAAAAAACAGGTGCAGAAGTTCTCATTGACGGATTAATCCAGGAGAAAGTAGATATTATATTCGGGTATCCCGGTGGTGTGGTCATTCCCATCTTCGATGTGTTGTATGACGCGAAGAAACTGAAAGTAATCCTAACCCGCCATGAGCAGGCTGCTGCTCATGCGGCAGATGGGTATGCCCGTGCAACCGGAAAGGTCGGCGTTTGTTTGTCCACCTCTGGTCCCGGAGCCACCAATCTGGTTACCGGTATCGCAACAGCCTATCTTGACAGTATACCGCTCGTTGCAATAACCGGCCAGGTAAGCACCCCCATGCTCGGAACGGATGCCTTTCAAGAGGCTGACATGGTCGGTATCTCCCGGCCTGTTACAAAACATAACTTCCTGGTTAAAACCGTGAAAGAATTGCCGCTGGTTATAAAACAGGCATTTCATATTGCGCGAACAGGAAGACCGGGCCCGGTGCTTATTGACATCCCTGTTGATGTTTCAAAAAGCATACTTAACAACTATGAATATCCAAAGGATGTCTCGATCCGTAGTTATAAACCTAATGTGGTCGGCCACTCACGGCAGATTAAAAAAGCGGCTGCTGCAATTAAAGCGGCACAGATGCCTCTTATCTATGCCGGTGGAGGCATTATTATTTCCGGGGCACACAAAGAGTTGCGTGAATTTGCCGAAAAAATGGATATCCCCGTTACCACAACACTTATGGGCCTCGGCGGTTTCCCGGGAACTCACCGGCTGTTTCTCGGTATGCCCGGCATGCACGGCACTAAAGTGGCAAATTTCGGTTTACAAAATACCGACCTTATTATCTCTATCGGTGCCCGTTTTGATGACCGTGTTACCGGAAACGTCGAAAAGTTTGCCCCGAATGCGCACATTATTCACATGGATATTGACCCTGCAGCAATATCAAAAATTATTAAAGTTGATATCCCGGTTGTCGGCGATGCAAAGAATATCCTGACACAACTGAATAAAATTGTCGAACCGGGTGACTATTCCGCCTGGAATAAACAAATAGTGCAGTGGAAGGGAAAGGGCTTTTTTAAATATACTGCATCTAAAACGATAATCAAGCCACAGGCTGTTGTTGAAGCGGTATACATGGAAACAAAAGGCAATGCGGTTATTACAACAGAGGTCGGCCAGAACCAGATGTGGACTGCACATTATTATAAATTTGACAAGCCAAGAACGTTGTTAAGTTCAGGCGGATTAGGCACTATGGGGTATGGCATGCCTGCGGCAATGGGGGCTGCGCTCGGTGTGAAAAAACCGGTTATCGATATCGCCGGAGACGGTTCCATTCAGATGAATATCCAGGAACTGGCCACAATATCCCTAAACAACATCCCGGTAAAAGTGGTTATTCTGAACAACGGGTACCTCGGCATGGTACGACAGTGGCAGGAACTCTTTTTCGACGGGCGGTACAGCTCAACCTGCCTTATGGCAGACACCGCTTGTGCCGGATGTAACGATATCAGCAAGTGTAAAAGGCCCTATATACCTGACTTTATTGCACTGGCAAAAAGTTATAACATTCCAGCATTCAGGGCAGTAAAACCTTCAGAAATGTTACCGGTTTTACGGAAGGGATTAAAAATCAAGGGCCCGGCAATTATGGAATTCATTGTCGCGCGAGAGGAAAACGTTTTTCCAATGGTGCCGGCAGGCTTGCCGTTAGATCAAATCATGGAGGGAAAATGAGTACGCATACAATTTCAATATTTGTCGAAAACCATAGTGGTTCACTTTCTCGTATTGCCGGCCTTTTCTCCAGCAGAGGATACAATATCACCAGCCTTACTGTCGCTGAAACGGAAGATCAGACGGTTTCACGCATGACCATTGTGGTGGGCGGCGATGAAGATGTTCTTGAACAGGTCGTCAAACAACTTAACCGGCTTATTGACGTGATTAAAGTTGTCGATTTCCAGAATGAGCCGGTAATCGATCGCGAGCTTATTCTCATCAGAATCAATATCACGAAAACAAACCGCCATGAGATATTAACACTGGTGAACATTTTCAACGGCAACGTCATCTCTGTAACACAGACATCAATTACCATTGAATTGACCGGAACAAGCAGCGCAATTGATAATTTCATTGCACTCATTCAGCCGTATGGCATTAAAGAGCTTGTCAGAACAGGAAAAATTGCAATTGCACAATCAAAGAACTGATTAGTTCAACCAGGCGGGAATAGGTATAAAGTAAAACGAGAATAGTTAAAAATATCGTAGCCGTTCACGGCTTGGAATTTATTGGTAAGGCTTTAAAGCAGGCGTATCAATAAATTTCAGCGTTCTGTGAACGTTTACGAAGTATCATTCATATATACTCATGAAAGGAGCCGAACACATGGGCGTTATTGATTTTGGCGGCGTGAAAGAACATGTTGTAACCCGTAAAGAGTTTCCAATTACAAAAGCACGAAAAATACTCAAGAACGAAACGATTGCAGTCATCGGGTACGGAGTCCAGGGACCAGCCCAGGCACTGAATATGAAAGACAATGGTATTAATGTCATCATTGGCCAGGCTAAAGCATTTAAAAAAGACTGGAACCGTGCCGTGAAAGACGGCTGGAAACCCGGAAAAAACCTTTTTGACATTGAGGAAGCGGTAAAACGCGGCACTATTATCAAAATGCTGGTGACCGACGCTGCCCAGCGGCAGATATGGCCACTGGTAAAGAAACATCTCAACCCGGGTGACGCACTCTATTTCTCGCACGGTTTCTCTATTGTCTACAAGGACCAGACAAAAATAATCCCGCCGAAAGATGTTGATGTCATTATGGTTGCGCCAAAAGGAAGCGGTACATCAGTACGCCGCAATTTTCTCTCCGGCGCCGGCATAAATTCCAGCTACGCCGTGCATCAGGATGCGACAGGCAGAGCAACTGAAAGATGCCTTGCCGTTGGTATCGGCGTTGGATCGGGCTACCTGTTTCCGACAACATTTCAAAATGAGGTGTACAGTGACCTTACCGGTGAACGTGGTGTGCTTAT
>JAUVGS010000041.1 GCA_030593665.1 Chitinivibrionales bacterium
ATTCGAGGTTCCGATAACGGCGAGGAGAGTGACGAAGAGGAGGATAAGGATAAAAAAAGTGAAGATGATACAGATAAAGAAGAAAAGAAAAAAGCAAAGAAAGATTCGGTTGAATACACAACAAATAACGGAAGAATCGTCTACGGCGGTGGTGGCATTATTCCCGATACTATCGTTGAGTTTAAGCGGCCCGATCCGCTTATTAAGACTCTGTTTCTTAAAGATGTTTTTTTCAAATTTGCTAATGTAGAATACCCTCAGTTGTATAAAAGAAAAGTCCCCATAGACAGCAGCTTGACCATTGATAAGAAAATTATGGGAAATTTTCATTCGTTCCTCGATTCAATGGATTTCGAATATAAAAGTTATGCGCGGGTAAAACTGGATGAATTTAAAAGTTGGGCGGGGCTTGTGAAGGATACAACCGCAGACTCTTCAATGCTGGCACGGAATAAACCTGAATTGACTAAGACAGAACTGGAAGAGCTGAATTCGGTTGTTGAAAAAATTGAAACGATTTTATCCGGTGAAGGTCAAAGGGAATTTGATAAAAGTGAAAAACTCATTAAACGTTATATCCGTGAGGCTATCCTTGTGAGAGGATTGGGCCAGGATAATAACCTGATATATAGAACAAAACTTGGAAATGATGAACAGGTTCTGGCAGCAGTCAATGTGTTGGCTGATGAAAAACATTATAAAAGTTTGCTTGAGTCCCCTAAGAATAAGAAAAAACAGAAAAACTAACAATACTATAAAACTTAAGGTATGGTGGAATGACGTATGATTAAATTTATGAGAGATATCGCACCGGTTGTTATGTGGATTGTCATTGTGGCGTTTGTCGGTACAATCTTTTTTGCCTGGGGTATGGATGTTTCCCAAAAAGGCAAGGCAGAAATACACGTAGGGAAAATTGGCAGGAAAAAGATACCGATAAGAAATTTTTCGCGCAAGGTCGAAATTGAACGGGAGAGATACCGGATGAATTCCGAGCAGGGAGAGTTAACACCCCAGCAGATCAAAATGATACCTCGTCAGGTATGGGAAACCGAGGTAAGTAAAATATTACATGAGGAACTTTTTGATGCGATGGCTCTTCAGGGGTCCGCTGATGAAGTGTTTGAGCATATCAAGAGGAATCCGCCTCCGGAAATAATGAATCATTCCAGTTTTCAGACAGACAGTATGTTTGATACGTCCAAATATATTCAGTTTCTTAGTACTCCGGAAAGCTATGACAATCCAGGTATGCTTGAATTGGAATTGTATACCAAAAATATGATTGTCCCGATGGAAAAGCTCAGACAGCTTCTCGAAGTTGGAAGAGTGCCGATAAAAGCCGAGATTGAATATGAATATCATAGTAACCATGATATTATTGTATTCGAATATGTAACAGTACAGCCGTCAGTGTTTACTGTTGATTCATCAGAGATCACCGATGCAATGATCGAAAGTTACTATCATACTCATCAGGATACATTTCAGGAAGAGGAACAGGCTGAGCTCTATTTTGTTCAGATACCGAAGATCGCTACAACTGAGGATGAACAGTCATATATGACAGAGTTACAGGAGATTAGAAAACGAATTGTTGACGGGGAGTCAACCTTTGAAGAGGAAGCTCAGATTGAATCTGATGATGAAGGATCTGCTAAAAACGGTGGAGACCTGGGATGGTTTACCAGAGGTCAGATGGTCCCTGAATTTGAAGAAGTGGTGTTTACTTTAGAGCCGGGCACGGTGTCAGATCCGATCAAGACTAATTTTGGCTATCATATTATATTCGTAGAGGATAAAGATGTCCAGGACACCGTGGTAAAAGTAAAAGCACGCCATATACTGCGCAAAATACGACCGACCGCGGAGACTCTTGACAGCCTGGAATTGTTTATCGATTCCTTACGGGTGGTTATGCATGAGAAAGGCTTTTCCGCTGCCGTGGCAGAATATAACGAAATTGCCATCGATTCTACGGGACTGTTTAAAAAAAGCGATATGATTAAAGGAATCGGTTACCTGTATGGTGCATCATCCTTTGCATTCTCGGAAGAGGAAGAAAAGGACAGTATTTCTGAGCGAATGGAAAATGAGTTTGCATTTTTCCTCCTTTCTGAAAGACGAAGAACCGAAGAGGGCGTTTTACCACTGGCAGATGTTCGTGATCGGATCTTCTGGATGATGAAAGACTCTCTTCAGACACAAAAAGCCCGGGCATATCTGGAGAATATTCGAAATACTATTACTGCAACAACCGATATCGCCTCACTGAAGGATACGGATTCACTGCTTGTTTCAGGAGTAACTGATACCGTAACACGCAAGCAGTATGTTACTGATGTCGGCTATAATACCGTAGCCACCGCAGTTGCTTTTGCCCAACCAATACATGCTATTTCAAAAGTGATTAAAGCCGAGGGCTCATTTTTTATTGTTAAAACCCTTTGGAAATATATTGAAGAGTCAATTCCCTGGGAAAGTATAGCTGTAGCGCGTATCAAGTCGGATCTCGTTGAAAAAGCAAAGAAGAATGCTTATCTGGAGTGGTATGTCAGTTATAAAAAGGGTAAGGATATTGAGGATTATCTTGATAAGTATTATGAGTAAGAGAAATAATATTTTAGAATGTAATAAAGTAAAGGCGTGGTATGAATCAGCATACCACGCCTTTTAATTTTGTTAGCAGTATTTTTTTAAAGCTATCTCACCGACGTTGTATCTATCTCATCCGGTTTAAATATACCATTCATAAATTCTTCTGCATTTTCATTATCATCCAGAAAACCCCCGCTGCACCCGGTGAGTATCATGCCGCACAACAGGATTAGAAATACATACAGTCTGAGTCCGGCAATTGTCTGTGTGAATATATCCGAAATTATCATCGTCTGTTTCCTCCTCGTTTTATAACAGACCGGCTATTACGCTTGACAGACGGGATGAACTTGTATAACATTCCGGCCTGTATAGTATGCCAGCCCGTGTACTGCTTTGAGCCGATAGGGAGTGCGATAGAGGCATAGATGGCCGGGAGAAACCTTTTTTCTCTGGCAAAATCGAATTCAAACCGCAGTTTATGAAACCAGTAATTATTATCAAATACAATAGTAGGTCTCGGCCCGGTATAGGGAAAAGATAATACCAGTGAATCCGTTTGAATAAGAATTTGCTCAAAAGCAGCCTTGGATATGATATCGGAAATGATAATGTCTTCCCATTGATACCCAATAGAATAGGTGCAGTTAAACCGCCTGATTGTCAGGTTGAATCCGCAGGATACCGCTGTGCTGGGAAGGGTGATACTTGGTTCAAGGCCGGTTACCGAGTCTTTATAAAAGATATAGTATTGATCTTCTTCTGTGGTGATAAGGATTGGATTATGGAAATACTTTTTATATTCCAGCCTCGAGTACCATTGTCCCAGTTCTACAGAAAAATGAAAACCGTGATATGAAGCGGTATAGGTGTTTGCAAAGATCAGTCCGTTACGATTGTTGCAGATGATGTTGCCGTCATTAAAATAGGAGATAAATTCCTTGAAACCTGCGCTTGTCGGATTGCGGTATATATAGCCGATGGTATTAATTGAAAAGGTAAGCGGCTGTTTATTCATATTGTCGCGGACAATTCGCATATACCGTTTAACGGCTTCACCACGGTTTTGTTCGGGACAGCCGGAATACAGGCCATAGACATCGGGGCATTGGTCGCAGCTGTCAAGGAATCCGTCCTGGTCACGGTCCGGTATTTGTTCAAGATCAATTTCCAGAACGAGATGTCTTCCCGGGGTGATTCTGACCTGTCGTTGATGAGGATTGTATCCGTTGCGTTGCACTGCAATGGTGTATGTGCCAGTGGCAAGTGTCGTATGTAACTCTCCGGTACTGTTGAGCCGGTTATTGATATAGATGTCTGCATCATAGGGGAAAGGAGAAATCGTTAAACGCCCGGTTAATCGCTCCGGTGAAAAGGAAAAGGTGGTGAGTTTTCCCGGAAAAATCTCCACAATAGTATCAAGTGAAGCATAGATATTACCTCCTTCCCATACAATTTGATGCCTTCCGGCGTTAAGGGTTATCTCTTCCGAATACACCTGCTTGTTGTCAACAAGATAGGGGGTATATACCGGGGGCCTGGGAAGGCTGAGAATTCCTAACTGCAGATTGCCGATAATGTGGGCTGTATCGGACAGCAAGATAAGTTTAAACGAGAGAGAAATAGTTGTGTCGGGGATGATATTGATTTGTCTTTTTGCAAAGAGATAATCCGGCAGGATTACTTTTATGGTATTTAGTCCGGCCTTTACTTTCGTTAACAGGGTAGGGGTTTTATATCCTGTCTCCTTGCCGTTAAGAAACACTACCGCATTTGAAGGCATTGACAGTATGCTTATTGAGCCGTAAAGCTCAGGCTCATTCTCAGTGACGGCCTTACCCGGTACGGCGCTCCATATTATGGAGATATAAGTGATAATACTAATAGTTCTATAAAACATAATTCATTAATCATTAACAAGAAAGTTAACATATAACAGAGACTATTTCAGCATATAACACCATATTATTGTACGGTGTTTTACTAGCATGTCGCAAGGATTTTATTGTGAAGTTCTGTTAACCAGTGTTTGTCCGGAAACGTCATTTCCCCCTTGCGGAGGATTACACCGCGCATGTTTTTAGCGGGCGAAGTGCGCCAAAGGTGTGAATCCATGCCTTAAAACGACAAAAAAAGAGGAATTCCGGCCAAAAGAATGCCGGAATGACTTTAAAAATCTGGTTTCCGGCCAGACACTAACTATAATATTCATGGTAAAAAATCATCTCTTCTTCATGCTTTTTTCACACATCTTTCTAGCTTCTTCGCAGTGGGTAACATACGTGCTTAATACTGAAACCATCTCTTTCTGTTGTTCTTTGGGCAGCCTATCGTATTCCTTCTGAAAATCAAGGGCCTCTGCGCACACTTCATCTTTCATGAGACACTCATCTGACTGGTCTGCCCTATTTGAGATAAAAGTCGTTTTGGGATTGCAGTGTAATAGCAGCATACTCAAAATAAACGCAAGAGAACATACTGTAAAGTATCTAATCATAATACGCTTTCTCCCGGAAAGAAATTGAGTCGGCAGGTACGATTGTTATTACTAATTCGTTTTACGATACCAGTTCCTCTGGTTTAAAGAAAAAATTAATTTCAGTTTCTGCGGTTTCCGGAGCGTCTGAGCCATGGCATGCATTTCGGTTGACTGCAGTACCAAATAGCTTGCGAATTGTTCCTACATCTGATTTTGCCGGGTCTGTCGCGCCCATAACTTTCCGCCACAGGTTAATTGCATCATCTCCTTCTAATGCAAGAACCATTATTTTTCCGGAAGTCATGAATGCAATGAGGTCTTCAAAAAAAGGCTTGCCGGTATGGACAGCATAGAATGCCGCAGCTTGTTCGGAGGTTAAATGAAGAACGTGTGTGCCGATAATAGATAAGCCGGCCTGCTCCATCATGTCGATTATTTTACCTGCATACTTCTTCGAAAATGCATCAGGTTTAATTATTGCCAGTGTTTTCTGTACGTTCCTATTACTCATACTGCATGTTCCTTCGGAAAAACAGTTACAAAAATTATTTGGATACCTTAAAATATATCAACTCAACAATTTAGCGGTTATTTGAATCGAAATACTATTGCTGAATATATTTTGTAATAAGTCACCACCAATTCCATAGTTTATTTTCTAAGTACCTGGTAAAAAAAAGATTTATACCATGATCGTATACAAGGGGAAACGTATTATGAAACAACTGTGTATAGGTTTACTTATCATTTTTGTAACAGCGATGTTTGTGAGTGGTCAGACCAAAACAGCTCCGAAAGAAGAAAAAAAGACAGAGGAAAAAGTAGGTGCTTCTGAAGAAACACCCGCTGCTGAAAACACACCGGAAAAAAAAGTAGAAGAAAAGAAAGAGGAAGCACCTGTTGCTGAGACGACACCGGAAAAAAAGGTGGAAGAAAAAAAGGAGGAAACACCTGCTGATGATGCCAAAGCCGTAAAGGACTCTTCGGTATCAGAGCAAACAGATGGTGAGGTAAAAGAGGGAGTGAAAACAGTTGAAGAGAGCGTGCAAAACAGTGAAGCGGTCGATACCACAGTTGGTGCTTTAACAATAGTCACAGTTCCGGAGAGTGCGGTTGTTATTTTTAACGGTGCGGTTAAAGGGAAAACACCTGTAACAATCAGTGATATTGTCCCGGGCAAACATACCATTCTTCTGAAAAAGAAGGGGCATTTTGCTAAAAAAGCAACAGTGAATGTTATCGGCGGCAGTGAGAATGAATTGACCTTTGAACTGGCTAAACCGGTACACCTGTCGATAAGCAGTGAACCTGCAGGTGCTGCTGTCCAGATGAATAAAAAAGAGGTGGGTACAACGCCTTTTACGGACGGTAAATTGAAGCCGGGTATGTATGATGTCGGTATAACACTTTCCGGATATAAAGAGGAACAGCATACCGTAACGCTTGGAAGCGGAGAACGGGATTCAATGCATGTCACACTTGTTCCGCTTTCTGAACCTCCTGAGGATACTTCAGCTATTATTGAGGAGAAGGAGGATAAGAAGGATAAATCACGATTGGCTTCCGTATTAGACAAGGTCGCTCTTGGTGTCTTTCTTGGTTTCAGTCTGATAATTCTATTAATTGAGTTGACACAGGATAAATAAGAGGACGTTCTCTTTGTACCGCCTAATGGATGAGTCTGTGTTCTATCGAGGTATTCTCAGCCTTCTTTTCATTGCTATTCTCAGTTATTCCCAAATGGTGCCGGTTTCGGGTGGTACCTTTACCATGGGTAACGGCTCCGGTGACAATGACGAGAAACCTTCGCATACCATTACCCTTTCCCCATACAAAATCGATTCGCGTGAAGTTACTTTTGCCATGTATGATTCCTGTGTTAAAAAAGGCGCCTGTACGCCTGCCCATTATGATGACGGGAAATGCCTGATGTGGACATCATCGGGAATACGCAAAGTACGTGTCCCCCTGAAATACCGTTCCCCGGATTATCCCGTGGTTTGTGTGTCCTGGCATCAGGCCCGGCAGTACTGCCGGTCGAAAGGCAAGAGGCTCCCTACAGAGGCCCAGTGGGAATATGCGGCACTCGCAGGCTGTCGGAAATCCTATGCCTGGGGAAATCAAACACCGAATTTGTCACGGTGCGTCCGGGCATCAAACAACAAACCCACAAAACCTGCCTGCTTTCAGCATAACGGCTGGGGTATCTATGACATGACGGGTAACGTGTGGGAATGGACCCGTGACCGGTATGCAAAGGATTATTACTCCGTTTCTCAGAAGCAAAATCCCTCAGGCCCGACCGTTGGCAGATACCGCGCGATCAGGGGAGGAGGGTGGTACAGCACTGCCAGGCAGCTTCGTATAAAAAACAGGCAATGGTTTATACCGGAATTCGGTGAGGTAAGCATAGGAATACGGTGCGTAAAATGAGAAGAGTAGCTCTGATCAGTTTTATACTGGTAAGTACCTGTTGGACACAACTGCCGGCGCAGCAGCAGGTCACAGTCGATCGATATGGCCGGAATATTCAGGTGGACGGCTACCTGATGGAATGGCATGAAAAGGATGTTGATACCTGTCAGGGTGCCGTATCGTTTATGTGGGATGTTATAAACACTTCAATCGGGCTGGCCGGCTATATCCGATACCGGTACGATGATTCGTGCTCGAAGATTGGGATACAGGTATATCCACAGACAGGTTCCATGCACAGATTCCGGACAATGGATGTCGATACCCATTCTGTCGGGCAATTCGTGTATGCGGTTGATAAATCCGGTGATAATGGCGATACCACCGTCATTGCCGAATGGCTGCTTCCCTGGGAGCAGGTGAAACTTGACTCGATGGGACATTATGAAATTGGTCTAGTCAGCTTTAATTCCTGCGAAGATACTGCACCTCCGATTATTCTCACAGGCAGCAATGTTGCAGATGAAGGAAAGATCGTGAGGAACAAAATAATTGTTCAGATTATCATTATTCTCATTTTGTTTATATCATTTATTGTGCTTAAGACGCGGGCGCGGAAATTGTATAAGAAAAAATAACAGAATGTTAAGCAGAAGGGCATGGAAATGACCATTCTGCTTCTACATAATGTTATCCAGGGGCTTTCGTGCTTGCCCACAGGGATAACAGAATGTTAAGCAGAAGGGCATGGAAATGACCATTCTGCTTCTACATAATGTTATCCAGGGGCTTTCGTGCTTGCCCACAGGGATAACGCCATTTTGAGATGCGAGTATACCTCCCATTTAAGCTTAACTCGTCAGACTCCAAAATATTGTTATGAATTGGTAACCGTTTGTAAAGTTCTTGCAAATGTGTTTCATTCTGAACAGGAGCTTATTTCATTCGTTTTCGCCAATAATAAGGTCTTCTGCTGGTGTGAGCATAGGCTACAATCCATATTTTATCAGGAAGTTCAATGTAGTAAATGGCATAAGGGAATCGACTTAGCAATCGGAATCTCGTTTCATAGCTTCTTTTTGGCCATTTTTCCGTGGCTTCTTGAATATCTGCAAGAGCGTGTCGAATCTCCTCCTCAAGGTCTAAACCAAGACCTCTCCGTATTTCTTCATAGTAATCGACAGCAAACCACAATTCCAACTCAGCTTCGCTATGAACTATAATATGCTTCATGAGTATTTTGCTCGAATTTCCGCAAGTATATTTTCGGCAGGCCTCCCTTTTGCTTTGCCACTTTTAATTTCTTCTACACGTTTTTTTATTTCTGAGTCCCAAGCACTTTCAACATCAGTACCAGCAGTTTTATCCAGACTCAAAATTAGTTCATGCGCCAATTCAGCTCTCTCTTCAAGCGGTAATGCGATTGCCTGGTTTTTTATTCTTTGAAGTACTGGAATCATAATATCCTCCTATTTAATCATTTTTCCCTTTTTGGGAAATATATAACATTCGCAAATCAGCAAGCGTCAGTCAGCTGAATTTGCATGGTTGTCTTTTTGATTGATACCTTGATGCGGACGTTTTGTATTTTACTAGGCAATATATTCAGCAAGAATGTTTTTCACCTGATTTCGATTAATAATTAGAAAATGATCCAAGGCTTCCCTCCGTACCGAACCAACAAACCTTTCGGCAATGGAATTCATGTTTGGTGCTTGTATTGATGTTCTCACTCCTTTTATTCCATAACTTAAAAAATCTAAGTAAAACTGAGAAGCATTATCATGAATCATATATACAATTCCATTCATTTCCTGTTCAAATTCTATTATTTGTTGACGGACAAATTCTTTTACAGGATTCTCGGTGACCGTGTAACGAACAATCTCTCTTGTCTTATGATAGATATATAATCAATAATAGATAATATTTTATTCAGCCCAACAATAAACAATCTATCAAAATGATTGGTTACCACTCTTTTCCCGCCGGTTCTTCGTTTAAGAATTTCAATTTCCTTTTTCAAAAGAGCAATTTCACAGACAAGAGATTTTT
>JAUVGS010000036.1 GCA_030593665.1 Chitinivibrionales bacterium
CAAGAGTAGAGGCATCCGCTTTATAAATAAGGGGTTTTTCACCCGCAACAGCGTCTACCGCAGCTTTCATCTTATCAACACTGTTTCCAATGAGTATAAGCGGTACATTGCTTTTTTCCGCAACAAGCTTTGCGCGGCCCGCCGGATCATCACACCCCTCGATTTCAACCGCGCTGAATTCAACTTTGAGTGTATCGCCAACTCTTTCAAATACAGAATTATTTACTTTTTCAACCATTGCAGCAGCTTCTTCATCAGAAAGAGACGATGGAATACGAACAGCAATTCCGCTTCCATGATGAAACTTTTCTTCATGACGAAACATCACTGTTTCCTGTCCAAACTCAAATTGCTTGCCTTCAGGACCGATCTTTACCAATTTCATCGGAGGAGCTGATGCATCTGAAAGTTCTGCCTGCGCATCTTCAGAGAGCTGCGTACAGTCTGTTAATGCTTTCTGTTTTGCCGCAACCTGCATTGCAAACGCCATGCAGGTCGGGAATCCACACTCTTTACAATTGGTCTTTGGTAAACTTTTATAGATCTGCATGCCTGTTAATGCCATAAACGCCTCCTCATTATTAATACAATCTTTAAAATATTTATTTTCAAATCTAAAATCAGAAATTTAAAATCTAAAATTAAAACAACGGATCCATCTCAAATACCGGATGTCCCACTTCCTGGAGATACTCCATCAATTTTTCCGGATCGTCCGCATTTTCTTCGGTGGCAATTTTATCGAACAGATCCGACATTCCCATCTTTTCAAGAAGCGGTTTTAACCGGTCAGCGACCTCTTCCTTCAACTGCCTGGGCATCCATACGATTCTCTTCTGTCCACCTTCACCGGATATAAATTTAGGACTGCTTATATACATTTTCCCAATTCCGGTAAATCCCGGCGTCTGGGTTCCACCGCCGATCTGACCTGCCAGTGTTGAAAACTTCATCCCGCACGGGGTCATTTCCGCGAAATCCCTGTCAACAATCATAATACCATTTGCTTCCGGAATAATAGCGGCAATGCATTCAAAACAGCCGCAGGATGTCATTGGTTCTTCCATGATAGAGTATGCATTAAATTTCTTCAGATTTCCATTGGATTTCATTTCAACATAGTCATTAATTTTTTTCCATTGGCCTTTTACCGGATCGAGGCACTCTCCTTTAGCAACAGGTTCATTAGGACCATGTTTATCTATCTGATAGGAGGCTTTACAATCCAGCCATGTATAAGCACCACATAAACCAAGTCTCTGAGGTGTCACAATACACACGTGGTCCGGCGCATACGATTGACATAGCGTACATGAATAAAAATCTTCAACATCTTCATCGGTCATGCCGCCGATCCTGTCATCCCTCTCGCTATACACTGCTTTTGCCGTATCGAGTAATTCCTTGGCTTTATCCGTATCCGTATATATTTGAACTTGCACCCTGTCAACAATTGTTGAAAAATCACTATGCATCTTGGCAACAAGTATCTCACCGAAGTCCTTGATCTTAAAACCTTTTTCATGCGCCTGCTTACTTATTCTCACCCATATAATTGACCGTTGTCCCATATGGAAAATACCGTTTGCGCACGAGATAAACTCATGAACTCTTCGCTCAAGAACCGATTCAAAATCTTCCTGAAATTTACGTCCGGCAACTTCAATATAAATACCGAGTGGATATGCTTCTCCCTCTTTCATATCATCAACTTCAGGGCCTATTACTTCGATTTTGCCATCTTCAACTTCATTAACCGGCTTCATTCTAAGAAGTTCAAAACCATCGGTATACTTCCCGCCAAACTGAACAAACATATCCTCTTTCCTGACCCTCTCACCTTCAAACCCAGCGCCAAAAGGTACCGGGATGGGAATCTTTTCAATTTTTATAGTAAGCCCGCGAAGCTCAATCGCGCGGCTGATAATCTCATCCATTTTTATACCGGAGATTACATGCTCATAGGTACATATTCCGGTCGGTCTAATTTCAGGAATATCAACATCGGAGATAACAGGGAAACCAAAGCTAATCGCACCGGCAGCAGTAGCATATTTTTCATCAGTAATAAGCTGTTTTTTGTCGGCACTGTCATCGGCACCAAGAGCCATAACAAATGCAAAAACCCTGTTTTTGTTGTACATTAAAATTTCACGCGCCGCCTTCATATCACCCGGCTCAACACCACCAAAGGTCATAGCCGATCGGGCTGCAAAATTAAGTGCATGGATTGCCGCGGTTATCTCTTTACCATAAGGAACAAGGAAGGTGTCCCAATCCAGTTGAATACGCTCCTCTGCGAGCTGTTCAGCTATCGCCTTGCCATTTGTATTACCGGCCATAAATACAAGGATGCTTCTTTCCTGCAATCCGCGAACAAGTTTTACCGCTTCCTCATTCGTTTTTGTGCAACCGACGATTGCGGCAAAACCCGGCATCCGGCCGTCCACCAGTTTAATACCCTGCAAACGAAGGATAGCATCATCCGTATACCCCAGCCAGATATTATCCTTATTGCCATCATCAGTTCCCATTACATATTTCAGGGACTCAATAATCTCCTCGGCAAGAAGAGTGGCAACACCGGAATCAAGCGTATCCCCTAAATAGGGAAGCCATAACTCATCCGTAGGAATATCCCCGAGAAGCTTTTTTGCCTCCTGTAATGCCTCCTCTAAATCACCTACCTTTTCTACCTTCTGTCCAAGAAAAAGTAACATAATCGGCAGGTAATAGGCAGTATTGGGGTATGAAACCGGAGCATCCCTGCCTTTTTTATCAATCGCTTCCTGCAGAGCCTCCTCTGCCTGTTTCACAATCTGGTGAGCGCCCCTTATTGCGGCAGTGGCTATTATCTTCGACATGTCGAAACTCCTTTCAAAACCTCTATTATTAAATTACTACTATTTAATTCGTATTTGTTAAATTTAGATCATTTTGAATGTCATTCCGGCATTCTTTTGGCCGGAATCCAGCTTTTTTAAGTGTTTAAGGGCATGGATTCCCGCTAAAAGCATGCGCGGTGTAATCCTCCGCAAGGGGGAAATGACGATCATTTGTCAACTGTTAACAGATACTAATTCTATTTGTGTTAACGTGTATTAAACATCACTATTACATCTCACCTGATAATTCCAATGCTTTTGCACTCTTTTTTCGTCTACACTTAGGGCAGAGTCTTGCTCTTAAACGGAACTCTTCCCAGTCAATTTTAATCCTGTCAAACATACTCTTAGCAACCGGTTCGGTAACCATACGAGTTCCACACTCCTCGCATACCAGCAGCTTTCCTCTTGATTTGAACGGTGAAATTTCCACCTCACCGGTATCTTCATGTATTCGTATTTTTATAGTACCTACCGGACAAATATAGGCACATGCACCACAGGCAATACAATCCTCAGATGCCATTCGAAATGGTGTCGCCACTGTCCGGTCCACTCCCCGCCCGGTAAAACCAATAGCCGCCTTTCCGATAACCTCCTCACATACGCGTGTGCAAAGACCGCATAAAATACAATTACGCTGGCTTTCAGTAACTTTCGGATAGGGTGTTTCATCAATTCCCATTCGTTTCGCAAGCTGTTGTAACTCTTCACTATCCGGGGATCGCGCAAGCAGCAGTTCCATCACACCGCGTCGTGCATTAACGGCTTCTTTACTCGAAACATATACTACAATATCCCGCCGTACCGGGTAGTTGCAGGCAGTCACCAGTTGCTTCCAGTCCCCTCTGTCGAGTTCAACCATACAGATACGACACGTTGCCGTATTTGAAATCGAGGGATGCCAGCACAATGTTGGAATCCAGATGCCGGCTTTCTGCGCAGCATTAAGAATTGTTGTTCCTTCTTTAACGTTAACTTTTATTCCATCTATAGACACCGTATACACTACTGAATCTCCCTCTATACTTTTATAACAGAGTTAAATGGACATTTAGTAAAGCAGTTTCCACATTGAGTACATTTTTCCTGATCTATCACATGCAGCACTTTCTTTTCACCCGAAATGGCATCTACCGGGCACGCTTTTTTACAAATTCCACAGGCCTTGCAAAGCTCAGAATCAATCGTATATGAAAAGAGGCCTTTACAAACTTTTGCCGGGCAACGCCGTTCCTTTATGTGGGTTTCATACTCTTCCTGAAAATAACGAATCGTTGAGAGAACAGGATTTGCAGCGGTTTTTCCAAGAGCGCATAGCGCTGTTCCCTCAAGAAGTTTCGCCAGACTCTTCAGGTTCTCAATATCGTCTGTTTCACCTTCTCCTTTGGTAATACGTTCTAATATGTAAAGCATTTGAGAAACCCCCTCCCGACACGGAGTGCATTTCCCACATGACTCTTTTTTCAGAAATTCAACAAAGTATTTTGCAACATTTACCATGCAGGTATCTTCATCCATGACGATCATACCACCGGAGCCCATCATAGAGCCAAGTTTTGTGAGCTCATCGAAATCTACTGGTGTGTCAAGGTGTTCTGCAGGAATACATCCTCCGGAGGGGCCGCCGGTTTGTACCGCCTTAAACTTCTTGCCATTCTTAACACCGCCACCGATTTCATAAATTATCTGTCGGAGAGTCATACCCATCGGCACCTCTACAAGGCCGGTGTTTTCAACATTTCCGACCAGGCTGAACACCTTGGTTCCTTTCGATCCCTCAGTCCCAATCGATGCAAACCATGCGCTGCCTTTACTAATAATGGCCGGGACATTTGCCCATGTTTCTACGTTATTGAGATTCGTGGGCTTCTCCTGAAGGCCGCTTTCTACCGTGTGAACATATTTTGCTCTCGGCTCTCCGGTCCGCCCTTCCAGGGAAGCCATCAAAGCGGTTGATTCGCCACACACAAAAGCCCCACCGCCACGATTGATCCTGATATCGAATGAGAAGGAACTGCCTAAAATATTTTCGCCGAGGAAACCGTGCTCTCGTGCCTGTGATAGTGCTTTTGTCAGATGTTCTACGGCAAGCGGATATTCATTACGAACATATATATATCCCCGGGATGAGCCAATGGCATAAGCGCCGATAATCATTCCCTCTATAACAGAATGCGGATTCCCTTCCATAATTGAGCGATCCATAAAAGCACCGGGATCTCCCTCATCGCCATTGCAGATTACATATTTAGGGGTACCCGGAGCATTGCGACAGGAACGCCATTTCCGTGCGGTATTAAAACCTCCTCCTCCCCTGCCACGAAGACCGGCTTTGCTCACTTCCTCAATGACTTCATCCTGTTTCATGCTGAACAAGGCTTTACTCAGGGCATTATAACCGCCAACTGCTATGTAATCCTCGATGTTGGTAGGATCAATTATACCATTATCAATCAGCACAATACGCTGTTGAGATTTGTAGAAAGGTATCTCTTCCGGGGTTTTCGCTAAAACTCCGGTGATAGTGTCCTTATATAATAACCGTTCGACAATAGCACCTTTAAGAACAGTCTCACGGAAAATTTCTTCAACATCAGGTTCCTCAACGTTCTGATATAATATTTCACCCGGCTGTATAACAACGATTGGGCCACGCTCACAGAAACCATGGCAGCCAACGCATTTTGTATTAATCTCAACTTTTGAACCGGAGTCTTTTACTGCTTCGCAAAACAACTCGTATATCTCCCTTGCACCCTGGGCTGCGCATCCGGTACCAATACAAACACTTATTGATTTGACAGGTGAACTCTGCTGTTTTTCCAGTTTTTTTCGCCAGTTTTCAAGTTTTTCCTGGCTGTCAATAACTTTTTGGGAAGCTTTCTTCACTACTCTGCCTCCTTTTCAACAGTTGCTTCCTCCTTCAAAGAAAGCCCTTGAATAGTTTTCAATGCAGATTTTGGAGTAACGCCATCATAATATTTACCATCAACCACCATAACAGGGGCAAGGGCACACGCACCAACACAGTTTACGGCCTGGAGAGAAAATAGCCTGTCGGATGTGGTGCCGCCCGCTTCAACCTGAAACTCTTCACAAATTGCCTCCAATATCTGCGGTGCTCCTTTAAGATAACATACGGTTCCCATACACAGCGTAACATCATGTTCACCCTTGGGAGCGAGGCGAAAGGAGCTATAAAACGTAGCGACCCCATAGATACGTGTCATTGGAACGGCAAGCTGCTTTGACAAACGGCGTAATTGCTCTGCCGGCAGGTAGCCGCATTCCTCCTGCAAATCCTGCAGCATGGGAATAAGCATACCGGTATCAGCGTCATATCGTTTGACGATAGTAGTAATAACCTTATCTTCTTCTTTCATTTTCCCCTCTTTATATACTGCTAAATCATTTCAATGGTTACCTCTTTATCACGCTTACGAAGCTCTTCCGCTATCTCACGGACTACACCGAGCCGGATTTTCAGATGTTTCGGCAATTCCGGATTCTGGTGAGCCGGATTGACAGCCTGCCCAACGACAAAATGAACATGGTCAACATCAAGTAATAATCGTAATAAATTAGCCGCCCCATCTGCCTGAAATCTCACTGCTTTTTTCTGAACACCGGATTGAAGAAAATCACTTACTTTTGTAAGGGTAAGAATACCTTCCGAAACCAGGTCAATTCCGTCAATTCGAGCAACCGGCGGCACGTCATCAGTTATGGTCTGCAGATCAACATCAAGCGGTTTTCCCAGATACAGGGATACGATCTTCGCGGTTGTTCCTCCACAGACGATATGAAGTCCCGGTCGATTAATAAACTTCACTACCTGTTTTTCGTCCTTGTTTTTATCCAACGGCGGCCCCGTAAGCACGGTTGCTACCAGCTTGCGTCTGGCTTTGAATACAATAATACTTACATCATCTCCAACCATTCCGGCATACAGTTCGTTAACAGCTTGCGCAATAGTATCAGCTAAATCCTGGGCAGAAAGATCCGGATGCGTTTTTTCCTCCATGAAATGCGCGGCCTGTTCCCACCCCCAGCCAAGCGGGTATACGCCTCCAATACCGGCATTAAGTACACCATCGGAAACGAATACAATCCAATCGCCGATTTCCAAATTGAATGAAGACTCGTGTATCTTTTTATTTTCAATAACCCGCTCCTGATACAGTACAGGCTGCACTTTCCGGCCCCGTAAAATTATTGGTGAGGGAGAATCAAAATCTACCACTCGTGCCGTGCCATCACTGAATAATTTCGTTATAGCAAAAGTGCTGTAGGCAAGCTTACGAACATTACACACCGGCAATGTTTCGCTTAATGTCTGAACAACATCGTCAAGCGGCAGATCATTTTCCAACAGCTTCATTGCAATACGAGTAGTCAAGGTTGCGAGAATATTTGCTATAACACCACTTCCTAGGCCGTCGGACAGCGCCATCATCACAGAATCGGAGTCACGATTGATAGTAATACTGTCGCCACACAACTCTTCGCCATGTTTATGAATTTGATTTATTCCCCACTCGTAATACACTTTCATCTATGTTTCTTTCTCAAAGAGCGACATTAATTTTACCAGGAGGACTTTCGTCTCTGCGGTAGTCTCACCCAATAGCCGTGCGATTTCCTGCGCTGTTTTCATCTGACCGGAAATGACCTCCTGGGCACGTTTAAGTGTCTGCGCCCGTACCTCACGGTAATGTTTTTTTGCATTCTCCTCCTCAGAAATATCGATAAATATCCCGCAATACAGGTCCGCACCCTCAATAGGAAAAAGTCCCACCCGATAGCTCACGTTATGTTCGGAAGCGCTTTCTTTAACGGTAAGGCCTCCGCCGGCTGTTATCGCCCTCTCAAAGCAGTCGGAATGTATAATAATGGCAGCCGACTGGCCAACAGGTTCTTCTCCCGAACACTCAAACATCCTGCAGAATGAAGGATTTACATATTGGATTATCGTGTCATTGTCAACAAGAAGCACACCATTCGGTGTTTGCTCCAAAATTGCCAGAGCATATTTGTCTATCGCTTCCCTGTTTTGCTTTCTTTTCCGGTCTATTCTATCTTCCATAGGTTCCTGATGCAATCCTAATCATTTAAACTTTTTAATGGATTAATAATCTTCTTCCTGAATATCTCAACAGCATCTTCAACATCTGAGCTGGTATACAGTTCATCATCAATCTGCCAATTGATCCCTTCACCGCATCGCTCCATACAGAACGAGCCTTTCAATTCAACTATCTTATCAAGTTTATTCTCTTTAAGCAATGAATTGAACTGTTCCAGTAGTTGTCGGGCGCCTTTAATATGACACGAACTGCCTACACATACGACAATGGTATGCATTATTTTTCCCTCAATTTATTCTGAATCGGTTTGCTGCTGTTCCTGTGCTTTAACTAATTTTTCAGCAACTTTCTTCCGTTTTTTCTTATTAACTTCTTCCTCTTCCCCAAAACAAAGAGCTTTTGTAATACAGGCCGCCACGCATGCCGGTTCTTTTCCCTCTGCCAGACGCTCTATGCACATATCGCATTTCAGAACACTTTTACCATCAAAGCTTATATCTATCATTCCAAATGGACATGCCTGCACACACATTTTGCAGCCTATGCAACGTGAACTATCTATCAATACCGGCCCATCATCTTCATCACGATGAATAGCGCCCGTTGGACAAACCAGTATACAGGTAGCCTCTTCACAATGATTACAATGTACCGGAACCGCATGATTTTCGTAGTCCTCTATTTTAATTCTATGCCCCGGTTTTTCATCTGAGCATATGGCAGATTGTAATTCTCCCGTAGAAGTGTGAACAACAGCACAGGCTAACTCGCATGATCTGCAACCTAAACATCTTTTAAAATTAATAAAAATTTTCTTTTTCATTTTTCACCTCATAAAATGGCCATGAGCTCTATTCTTCATATGGAAATGCCTGTTTATACATCGGCGGTTTCAGTTTAAGCGCCTTGCGCTTCTCATCAATATGCCGTATCATTTTATGGGCAGCTTTAACAGGATCCAGTTCGAAAGCCCATTTTCCACCAACTTCCTCTTCTATCTCATCGGTAATATACTTAGTCAGATTTTTACTCCCCATCACTGGCAGGGGATGTCCGATTATTGTATAAACCCCTGAAGCGACAAAATAAAATCCGATTGATACCGCTTTTTCAGACATCCATTCCGGTGCAGCACCTGCTGCCGGGAGATCGGAAATATCATCCCCCAATCCGCCTTCTTTGACAATCTCCGTTAATACTCTCAGTATTCGACTATTATCCACACATGAACCGAGATGAAGTACAGGAGGTATACCTACAGTTTGACAAACTTCTTGTATTCCCTTTCCACCATATTCAAAAACAGATTCAGGCCTCAGGAGTCCATGTTTCGCACAGCTTACAGCATTGCACCCTGTAGTAACGACCACGACATCATTTTTAATAAGCTCCTTAACCATTTCAATATGACCTTCTTCAAAATCAACATTTGGATTTGAACATCCAATCACTCCTGCTGCGCCACGAAGCCGGCCTGTGATTATCGCATCGTTTAGCGGACGGTAGGTGGCGCGATACTTGCCGCCTAAAAAACTGAAAACCGATTCAGTAGTAAATCCCGCTATTAACTTCTCCGTATCTTTGGGTATATGGACTGCTTTTTTATTTCTATTGGTAAAATTATCTATAGCTGTTTCTAAAATTTTTGTCGCAATCTTGACCGCTTCATCT
>JAUVGS010000214.1 GCA_030593665.1 Chitinivibrionales bacterium
GAAGAGTAAGAATAAGCAGGAGCGCAATAATATTAGGCAGACCAAAATCCTTCCGGTTACTTTCCATGATGTCATTCATCATAATAGCCGGGCCGGTCGCACCAAAACCACAATCAGGAAACTCTTTTTCCATATCTGCGAGGATCTTTTTAATACCATCTGAAAAAGCCAGCATGGGAGCAAAGTTATCACCGACACTTTCAGATTGCACCACCTTGACAATCAACAGGGAGTTGTCCGGAGACAGGGTGTATTCAGGGCCGTGTAAAAGCTTATCAACGCCGGTAATCAGTGCGGTTGTATCACCGGTGGACAAATAATTTTGCTGTGCCTTGAGATAGGAAAATATCCCGTCAAGACCATATACTGCGCGATTTTCTCCATCAAAGGATGAGAGGTTGTTCCGGTCCTCGATATACTCCTTTTCAAAGTTGTTGTTGATATTTTCAAGAAATCCGGCCATATCAAGCGACGAATACATCTTTAGCGCATTGTCCAGATCATCTTTCTTCTGCATAACAAGCCCGTATTTTTTAATGAAATCACGATCCAGTTTATACTCTACCCGGTTGACAAGGTTGATGGTGTCAAGCGGTTTTGTCGAGTCTGGTGATTGTATTCCCGATCCGCCATAGCGAAGCCGAAGCAACTTCTGCACTATGCTATCAGCACAGAGCTTCATTGTTTCGATATCCCGTGACTCACTCTCAATAACAATAAACTCACAGGCTGTCGTACCAAACTCTTCGGTGATCTCATGAATCGCCTTCACCTCCGGCGTGTCCTGGGGAAGCAGTTTGGAAAAATCCATATTTAACTTTATTTGGGTGGTAGCGAGTATCATGAGCACCGTAAACAAAAAACAGATGAGCATTACCGTTTTTGTCCGGTGCGTTATTGCGCATGCCAGCCAGGCAAAGATCTTTTTTCTGAACATAGTCTTCACTTGTAAGGGTTGATTGTTGAAATTGTGTTTGGCAACAAATATACATGAACGGAGCGCTGCACACTGTTTAGACGATGTTCTATTTCGAAAATACCGAGTAGTTTGAGTTGTTAGTTGTATACCGCTATTGTTTATTTAATAATGAGCATATTATCATTATATTCAAGCCACAACCTCCCTTGACGGGCAACTTGCGACACCGCCGATTATAAGTAAATTGGCACTATATAAACCAATTCTTTGAATCTCCACACTATTTTCTGCGCGTTGCATTGTTGTTTATATTTTATAAACGATATTTTAATTCTTATCTCACGTTAACACAGTTTTTTGTGTATCTTTTATACAACGGCGCACCATCGCGTTATCATGTGCAGGGGGTTAGTCTGTTTTTATTTTAGAAATTTCAATCGCGGGCCAAAACGAAGAATATTTACCGGTGAAAGTTTCAGCAAAAGTCGGAGTATGGTTTGTGGGGTCTTGATAGGTATCTCCCCCTTTCTATCAGGAAGCCGAAGCGTTAACCGGCGCACCAACTCCATAAATTTTACATCCGGCTTTTACCGGTACTTTCGCCAAATTATCACTTTTTCAGTAAGGCGGGCATCATGAGAAATCTCATAACCCATTGCAGGGAAAGTGCGATGCATGTTACTATTTTCGCACTGACACTGGTGGCTATCGGTTCACTAACTACACATGCATCAAACACCCTGACGCCCGGATGGAACAGTCTCGGCGGTAATCGAGGTGAAATATCCGCAGTAAATGCATCCCCCTCCGGCGCGACCTCTGTGGGTATCGACTTTACCCTGCCGGGTTTCTCCACTCAAAGGGTACTGCGCGACAGTAAAACCTGGCACAACATCACTTTTCCCGACCAGTGCAACGCTGATGTCATCGGTGCGCCTGATCTTCCCCTGATGAGACGCTATATTGCTGTTCCAAAAGGATCTTCTGTAAAAGTTGAAATACTTGACGTCAAATTTGAGGTATTTGATATCGCAGCCGTTCAACCGCACCAGCGGCCTTTGCTTGAAATGGAATCACCCGCAGACAGAGTGTTTGCTATTGACAAACGGATTTACAGCACGGACAGTTTTTATCCCGGGAAATGGGCATCCGTTTTGAAAACAATAGTCATGCACGGGGTACATCTCGCATTATTGGAAATCAATCCGTTAAGGTATAATCCCGTCACAGGAAAACTTCAGGCTGCTTCGGAAATCACCTGCAGGGTGACGTATAACGGCGGCAGAACAGGCAGTACTCTGAAATTTCCGTCAAATCTGGAAAAAGTCGTTGAAGCACTGGCAATTAATTATAATTTCATGCCTTATAGACCCGTTCCAACCAAAGCGAAAATGAACAACCGCAGGGCAACCGATTATCTGATTATTTCCGACGGTGCTTTTGTTAATTCTTCCTCACTTAAAAATTTAACCGATTATTACACGGCTGCGGGATATTCCCCGGAAGTAAAAAACGTTGCGGATCTGAACTCTGACACAAATACTATAAAACAGTACATACAGGGAATATATGATCAGGGAGAGTTGGACTATGTTCTTCTTATCGGGGACCTGCCTTCGATTCCACAGAAAAGGATGAGAGATTTTCACGATCCGCTATTCGGCGCCTATTATGACACTCTGCCGTCGGATGCATGGTATTTCTTCCTTGACGGTACTGATTATGCGGCAGATGTGGCTTTCGGCCGATTTCCCGCGACAGACCAGACGGAATTGGATTACATGATAACTAAAACTCTTGATTTTCATAACAGGAAGTATCCCGGCGATTGGGAAAAAAAGGTGATGATGGTTGCTCACGGAACTCATTACCCCACTGGTACTTACACTGTATGTTCAAGGGGAATTATGCGTCACAATTATACTTTGGAAACACCTGTTATGGATTCAATATTCGGCAGTACGAAAATTAATGGCCATGATGTCGGAAATGCAGATGTAACTGCAGGGATTAATGAAGGCCGCCTTGTGGTCAATTACCGCGGTCACGGGCAGCCAACGTGCTGGAGAGATTGGAATAAAACCGGTGGTGTCGATTGTGATAAATATTCCACTACCCACGCAGCAGCGCTTCAAAACGGCCATAAGACGCCTGTTGTTTTCAACATTGCCTGCTCGAACGCCAATATGCTTTATTCGGAACATTGTCTCGGAGAAGCCTTTATATGTCAGGAACAGGGTGCGGTTGCCGTTCTTGGATGCACAAAACCCAGTAACACAGACGCGAACAATATAATTGACAGTTCATTGTTTTTGGGGACATGGGATAAAGGTATAAAATCTCTTGGCGTTCTGGTTAATTATGCAATGCTGGAAGGTATTAAGGCATACCCGGGTATGGCGGAAGGGGGAAGCGGCACGAGAAATGCAGCGACATATACTCTTTTTGGCGACCCTCTGCTCAGCCTGTTCAGAGAAGCCACTCTCTTTATCACACTTATTTCACCAAACGGAGGCGAGCACTGGGTACAGGACTCTGCAACGACAATTACCTGGGGAGACAATATTGACGGTGAAGTCAAAATCGAGCTGTATAAAAGCGGTTCTCTGAAAGAAACTCTGGCGTCTGCAACGGAAAGCGACGGTTCCTTTATCTGGCAGATACCAAGTGACTTTGAAACCGGTAATGATTATAAGGTCAAAATATCCTCGGTTGACAGCTCTGCGCTTTTTTATATGAGCGACACGACTTTCTTGATTGACGCCGCCACAGCGATTACAACATTAGTAAAAACACCGGCATCGTTTAATTTACACACCTGCGGATCAAGAGTGTTTTTCAATGTGCCGGTTACCGCCGGCAGCGTCTCTCGTGTCAGCCTGAAACTTTACAGTATACAGGGAAAACTGGTAAACACACTGGTAGACGAAAATGTTAAAGCGGGATACCACTCTGTTTCACTGAATACCACCGGCCGCCGCAGTCGGAATATCGGAGCGGGAATGTACCTGTGCAGAATGGAAGCCGGTAACTTTACAAAAACGATTAAAATACTGCGGTAATCTCAAAGGTCTCATGAATCATGATATACACTTGACAATATGAGGAAATTGCAGCAGTGATAACGGTGAAAGTCAAAATTAGACCCCCAAATCCCCTCTCCCCCGGGGAACTAATAGAAACTTTTTATGTTTCAGACTTTCGCTTTTATCGTGTTCCTGCTGCAATTATCTCTCTTTACCGCACTCATAAGGAGGTACTATGAAAAAGTTTTTACTGGTCGGCATTGTATTATGTATGGTGGCGAACCTGCTTGCATCGGAAGCGGATCGTTCTTCGGCGATTGCTGTAGCTCAACAAGGGTATAGAGCATTTCTTACAAGATGTCTGACGCCTCATGCACGTCGGCAGTATGCATTAAACGAACGTGACATGATCGAAAACACGCAGCTTGGCGAACCCTTCATCCTGATGGCACTCACGCCGAATAGTATTGAAAATGCACGGAAGGTGCAATTGGTTCAGTCGCTTGTTGTACCAACAAACACCTACCTGTTTCCGGTTTCATTTAACGGTGTTGTCAAGCTGATAATGACTGTGGATAAATATCCGGATGCCGATACCTATGCTATCGGTTCGCTTGGTCATACTTCGTTAGCGGCTGAGCTGGGTAAAATCCTTACGCTCTATCCCCGCGCAAAGGGTTTTAATCCAATCCTCTGTCAAAATTTTCAGACACAGCATTATGCATTCTCACTACCAAAGAAAAACGCGACAAACCTGACACTCATTAAACCCAACTCCTCCTCACCTGAAATTTACAAAGAACT
>JAUVGS010000139.1 GCA_030593665.1 Chitinivibrionales bacterium
ATAATCCCCAACGTACTTATGGGAAATCACCCCAATCATTAGGATGAAAAAGAATTCCCTTCCCTTATAAATAGGGGAAGGGCTGGGGATGGGGTTAATCCCAGGCTTTTATTTTCTCATGCAACTCCAAAAACCGCGGCACCTCTTTCTCGAAATCCGCCAAACTGATGCTGTTCGCGCTGTCGCATAAAGCATTGTCCGGATCAGGGTGCACTTCAAAAAAGAGGCCGTTTACCTTTTGGCAGATGGCGGCACGGGCAAGGGGTATTGCCAGTTTACGGTTTCCCGATGAGACACCATCATCGCCACCAGGCCGCTGTACACTATGCGTAGCATCAAATATGACCGGTACACCCCATTTCTTAAGAATATAAATACCGGCAAAATCAACGACCAGCCTGTTATAACCAAAGAAAGTGCCGCGCTCTGTAAGGAGACATCTACCGCCGGCCTTATCAAGCGCAAAACGCATATCCTGCGGTGACATGAACTGGCCCTTTTTAATATTCACATACCTGCCTGTGGCCCCGGCAGCAGCAAGGAGGTCGGTCTGCCTGCAGAGAAATGCGGGAATCTGAATAATATCCGCGACCTCGGCAACCGGTGCAGCCTGTTCCGGCACATGGATATCTGTAAGAACCGGCAGGCCTGTCCGGGTTTTAACTTTCAGGAGAATCTTCAATCCCTCTTCCAATCCCGGTCCCCTGAATGATTCTTCTGATGTTCTGTTTGCCTTATCATACGATGCTTTGAAAATGATAGATACATTATGTGTTTGCGCTAATTGTGAAAGTTTCTCAGCGATTGTCACACAAAGTTCTTCAGTTTCGATAACACATGGCCCGGCTATAAAAAATAGCTTCCCATCCTGTGTAAAAATATCCATTACAACGTCTCCTCAGCAGGTGAAAAAAACTGTTTGTCGTGTGGCTTTATGTATTGACTGATTTAATGCAGTCAACATATATTTTCATACCTTTTTAAATATAATTGTATGTCATCGCATACACAGATTCCATAATCCAGAAAAAAAAAAATACTATACTATTTACTTTTTTATATGGAGGGATTCATGGCAATAAAAATCGGAATAAATGGTTTCGGTAGAATCGGAAGAAACGTTTTCAGAATCATGTGTGAAAACGACAATGACTTTGAGCTTGTCGGTATCAATGATCTTATTGATATCAAACTTATGGCTCATTTATTAAAATATGATTCTGTTAACGGAAAATTTAAGGGAACCGTTGACGCTGATGATAACGGGATTGTTGTTAATGGAAAAAACATTCCGGTTACCTCAGAGAAAGATCCTGCAAACCTGCCCTGGAAAGAGAAAGACGTTGATATTGTACTTGAATCTACGGGTGTTTTCCGTTCACGAGACGGTATTCAGAAGCATTTGGATGCAGGTGCAAAAAAAGTGCTTCTTTCGGTTCCTTCAAAAAGTCCCGATGATGTAGATGCTACTATTGTTTGCGGTGTAAATGACGATACACTGAGCAGTGATGCAAAGATTGTTTCAAATGCCTCCTGTACGACAAATTCGCTTGCACCAATGGTAAAGGTTCTTAACGATAATTTTGGTGTTGTGAATGGTCTTATGACAACGATACATTCATACACAAGTGATCAGAGCATTGTTGATTTACCCCATAAGGATTTGCGCAGGGCAAGAGCTGCTGCTGCAAATATAATACCGACAACAACAGGCGCAGCAAAGGCTATCGGACTTGTTATACCGGAGCTTGCGGGAAAACTTCACGGCGGGGCTCTGCGTGTTCCCACGCTGTGCGGTTCAATTACTGACCTTGTGTGTAAACTTAAAAACCCGGCTTCTGTTGAAGAGGTCAATGCTGCATTCAAAGAAGCTTCTCAGGGAGAGATGGGTTATCAACTCGCTTATACGGATGATCCGATTGTATTAAGCGATATTGTTGGAGATTCACATGGTTCTATAATTGATGGCGGCGCTACAATGGCTATCGGTGATGACATGATCAAAACGCTGTCATGGTATGATAATGAGTGGGGTTATTCATGCCGCTGTATTGACCTGTTTAAAATGATGGCCAAATAGAATCTGCAAAAAATATAAAAGCAGTCGTGTTTCTCTTGAAAGGGGAGCACGGCAATTTTCTATCTCACAAATATATACTATATGTAAACCCATGGGAACTGTTATGAGTGACAAACTGTTTATTGAAGATCTGGATGTACGGGGAAAACGGGTCCTTGTCCGTGTTGATTTCAATGTGCCGCTTGATGAAAACCGGAACATTACCAGTGACAAGCGCATTGTAGCATCGTTGCCGACAATCACCTATCTCTCTGACAAGGGTGCAAAGGTTATCCTGATGTCTCACCTTGGTCGTCCCAAGGGTGAACGAAAACCGGAAATGAGCCTTAAACCGGTCGCCGATGATCTTAAATACCGCCTTGGTGATAAGGTCTCTTTTGTGGAAGACTGTATCGGTGAACAGGTTGAAGCCGCTGTTGCCGGTATGAACGAAGGTGACATTCTGCAGCTTGAAAATCTGCGCTTTTACAACGAAGAGACAAAAAACAATCCTGAGTTTGCTCAGAAGCTCGCGTCTCTTGCTGATGTGTATGTTAATGATGCTTTTGGTACAGCCCATCGTGCGCATGCCTCTACCGAAGGTGTCACACAGCACTTCGATCAATGCGCAGCCGGTTATTTGATCAAGAAGGAACTTGATTTCCTTGGTAAAAACCTGGAAAATCCGGAAAATCCGTTTGTTGCCATTCTTGGCGGCGCAAAAATATCCGGGAAAATAGATGTTATTACCAACCTTATCGGCAAAGTAGATACGTTGATTATTGGCGGCGGCATGGCCTATACCTTTTTTAAAGCACAGGGGCTTGAAATCGGAAATTCCCTGTTGGAAGAAGACAAGATCCCTCTGGCCAACCGGATCATACAGGATGCGGAAGCAAAAGGAACCAAACTGCTTCTTCCGGTTGATTGTGTCTGCGGCGCTGAATTCTCAAATGATACTGAGAGAAAAACCGTTGCAAAGGATGGCATACCTGTGGATATGGAAGCTATGGATATCGGCCCGGAAACGGTGACTCTCTTCTCTGAGGCGCTTGCTTCAGCAAAAACAATCGTCTGGAACGGCCCCATGGGTGTATTTGAATTCAGTAACTTTGCTGAAGGCACGAATAAAATTGCGCAGGTACTCGCGGAATGTACTGACAGGGGTGCAAAAACTATTATCGGTGGCGGTGACAGCGCCTCAGCTATAGCAAAGGCAGGCCTCAGCAGCAGAATGAGCCATATCTCAACCGGTGGCGGCGCATCACTCGAGTATCTGGAAGGAAAAACACTACCGGGTATTGCTGCACTGACAGATAAATAATTGTACCTAAATTTTTAATAAAAGCATGCAATAAACTATTTTTGTAAATCTAACTCAGATTAAACTGGATAAGTACTACCTTCACGAAATAATTTTCTACCCTGAAGGGCACCCTGTGCCACATTGTGGCCTTTGAGGGTAAAAAAAAACGAAAATAATTTCTAAGGTACTAAAATCAGCCCAGTAAGGAGCAACAACAATAATGGCGCGTAAAAATTTTATTACCGGAAACTGGAAAATGAATACAACCTGTGATGAAGCGGTTACCCTTGCACAGGGTGTTGTAGAAAAAGTTGGATTAAATACTGACGTGGATGTCGCTGTTTGCCCTCCCTATGTGAATCTTACTGCCGTATACAATGTTATTAAGGATTCAAATGTCAAACTCGGCGCACAGGATGTTCACTGGGAAGCAAAGGGCGCCTATACCGGAAAAATCAGTTGTGATATGCTGAAACAGGCCGGCGTTACCTATGTCATAATCGGTCATTCAGAACAACGTGCCTACTTTAATGAGACCGATGAAACGGTGAATAAAAAGATCAAAGCTGTATTAGCAGCCGATCTGCTTCCGATAGTCTGCATTGGTGAAACACTTGATGAACGTAATGGCGGCCGGATGGAGGCGGTCGTAGAAACCCAGACACGCGGTGCTTTCGTAGATATTTCAAAAGAAGATGCACTCAAGTGCACACTCGCCTACGAACCGGTCTGGGCAATCGGTACCGGTGAAACGGCAACCCCGGAGCAGGCTAATGAAGCGCATGTCTTTGTGCGTAAAATTCTTGCGGATATTTATGATGAAGATACCGCACAGGCAATCCGTATTCAATACGGCGGCAGCATGAAACCGGAAAATGCAAAAGAGCTGCTTGAACAGTCTGATGTTGACGGCGGCCTTATCGGCGGCGCAGCACTCAAACCTGATGCTTTTGCAGGGATTGTAATTCCGAACTAAGTAATTTTAATTATACAAAGAAGGTCGCTATGTTATTCGGTATTTTTGTAGTCATTTTTCTTATTGTCTGCCTATTTCTGATACTGCTGGTACTTATTCAATCAGACAAGGGCGGCGGTCTTTCCGGTTCGATCGGCGGCGGTCTTGCCGGAGCCAATACCCTGCTTGGTGCTCAGGATACTGCAAATATTCTGACACGGGGGACAACCATCTTTGCAATTTCATACATGGTTATCTGTATTTTTCTCTCCCTTGTTCTTTCACGGACAACTGTATCACAGGGAAAATCAGATTTGAAAAAACGAGCCGAAACAGAATCATACGCTCCGGCCTCAGTTCTGCAAGAGGGTGGTTTACCGTTTACAGAAGAAGTTGAAGGGACCGAAGCACCGGCACAGGGTAAAGAGTTACCGGTTCTGCCCGATGAAGAGTAAAAAATATTTTTAAAGCAGATACCAATTGCGGTCGTGGTGGAATTGGTAGACACGCAAGGTTAAGGACCTTGTGGGGGTATTCTCCGTGCCAGTTCAAGTCTGGCCGACCGCATTAAAAAAAGCCATCAGATTTCCGGTGGCTTTTTTGCTTAATAATGAAAATCTTCTGCTCTCTTTTTTCCACTACCTAACACAGATAAACTGCAAATAAGTACCTTCACGAAATTATTTTCCACCCTGAAGGGCACCCTGTGCCACATTGTACCTCTTGAGGGTAATTAGAGATTCTTGAAAATTTACACAGTGCCCTTCAGGGTAAAAAAAACGAAAATAATTTCGTAACCGTTCACAGGTTCAAAGGCTCAGGGCTCAGGGTTTAAAGACGTTTTTAGCATGAATGTTTACATTGTAGTGTTATCCCAATATGCTCTAACCTCGGTGTTGGTGAAGGCTTTGTAATAACCGGTTCTGCATTTAACACTATCCGGCGGTATTACAATATTATCCACGATCTCATTCGAAATACCATAATTAGTATCTGTTAAATATAGCTTGTTTTAGATGTCATTCCCGAGTGTTTTTATCGGGCGCACTTCGCCCGCTGGAAGTATGCGGAAATGACGGTCATTTGTCAATTGTTAACAGAAACTAATTAACATAGATCAGCGTATCTACCGAACCGTCAGGGTCATTACCGGAGAAATGTAATTCAACACTTCCATTACATATACTCTATTTACAACATTTTTATTACTGTAAAAGAGATTCTTTTTTTTGTTATAATATTCCGGGTTGCCCTCTTGTAAAACCATAGTAATACAAGTTTAGATAAAAGCCCCTTGCCGGTGTAAAACACTTCTGTCGAGGTGCATATTTGAAGGTGTTCACGTTGTTTATCACCGAAGTATAGCAAACACTGAATATCAGTAATGTAAATATCCTTAGTGTCTTGGTAAGCAGGTTCATTGAAAACGACTGCCACAGCCTGGCTATCCTTTGACATTACGAGGAATCCTTCAGTGTATAGTAGCGACAATTCATAATGATTTTTTCATGGCTAAATCCTCTTCTTCTTTAAATGTAGCAGAATAGGCTGTTCTTATTGATGTTCATAGTGATGAAAACATATATTCTTCACATCAAGATTATTAATGCAGCATCTCGTGTATGAAAAGATTGTATCTGAAGAGTACGATCTTGCCGAAAAGTGCAATCCTTTGCTGAATTGCTTTAATATTGAGGTCTAACGCGGGATAAACCCGCAAGTAAGTTCCTTATCAGATTTCTTTCTAACCGAAGAAAGCATTCGGAATAAAGTATTGTAACAAATAAATTTGTAACCAATACCTAAAAAACAAGAAAGCAATC
>JAUVGS010000485.1 GCA_030593665.1 Chitinivibrionales bacterium
TGATAGTTTTGATAAAAATATCTATGCCTTCAACGATATATGCGATCTTCAGGCGTTTACTTTAATGCGCAGTCCCATCTACAGCGAACTACAGCCTATCGATGAAATTTTAGAACGTGATAAACAGCGTGAGGAAGACGGATTCCCGCGCAAGATTGAAATCGGACGGCTGATTAGGCCGGGAAAAAGCGGCAAGGATAAAGTCGTTGTCGTTCCTACGACGGTTGAAGAAAAGCTTATGCATGATCCAACCTTTCACCCTCCGCAGGAGGAAGAACAGGCCGGCGGGACCGGTGAAGGTGAAGAGGGTGATGTTATTGCGGAACAACCGGTGCGGACTATGCAGGGTGAGGGCTCTTCTGCGGGTGAAGGCAGCGGAGGCACGCATGAGATGGAATCAAGTGCCTATGAACTCGGGAAGATACTTACTGATAAATTTGAGCTTCCCAACCTGCAGGATAAAGGGAAAAAACGGTCATTAACACGCTACACCTATGATTTAACGGACCGAAACAAGGGGCATGGCCAGTTGCTTGATAAAAAGGCAACCCTGAAGCAGATCGTTATCACAAATATCAGCCTGGGAATTGTGAAGGAGCAGGAGCCGGTAGACCCCGCCGATCTCCTGGTATCGCCCACTGATAGAATTTATCGTATTCTTTCCCGCGAAAAGGATTATGAATCGCAGGCAATGGTGTTTTTCCTGAGAGATTATTCGGGTTCCATGGCGGGAAAAGCTACGGACCTTGTGGTGGCACAGCATGTGATGGTTTATAGCTGGCTGTTATATCAGTATGCGATGCAGGTGGAGACCCGGTTTATTCTCCATGATACTGAGGCCCGGGAAGTACCTGATTTTTATACCTACTATAATTCAAAGGTCGCGGGCGGCACGCAGGTATCCTCCGCCTATCGCCTGGTAAATGAAATCGTGGAAAAAGAAAACCTTGCGCAGGATTATAATATCTTCGTGTTTCACGGTACTGATGGGGATGACTGGGATACTGAAGGTGAAGAGGCGGTGCCTGAGTTGAAAAAGATGCTGTTATATGCAAGCAGAATCGGTATTACGGTCATACGGCATTCGTTTAATGCAAACCAGCCGAGTGAAGTTGAGGAGTATATCAAGAAATCCGGTTTGCTGAAAGAGAAACCTGACTTTATCCGCCTGGATACAATGCGTGAAGATGCGGATGAGGCACGGTTAATTCATGGTATAAAACATCTTATCTCGCAAGAAAATGTGGCGGCCAAAGCTACTACATAAGAGAGAACTTTACACTAAGGAAATAACCGAAGATGGAATTAGTCAGTCAACATACCAAAAAGATCATGGAGGGGTGTAAAGAGCGAACCCGCGCCAAAGGACTGAATTTTCATGATGAGAGCCTCGAATATATTGTAACCAACAGGGACCTGCTGGAGTTAACGCCTAAAGGAATGATTCCAACTTTGTATGATTACTGGGTGCAGGATATAGAGGTGTATAAGGAAAAAGGCAGGTATGAACTCTACCCGTCGAACCCATACGAAACAGTGATTAATACCCGGCCGCCTATTTCATTCTACAACGATAATAACCCGGACTGGCTCAACGTGATGATTTTTTATCATGTTTTGGCACATATAGATTTTTTCCATAATAATCAGTATTTCAGCAATACCTGGGATTATGATTTTACCGGTCAGGCGCTTTCTGATAAGCGGATGATTGCAAATCTCCGCTCCCGGAAGGGAAGATGGCTGGATTATGTTATTGAGTTTACCCGCGGTATGGATAATCTTGTCGGGTATTACCGTGAACTGTCCAGAATAAATATGCCGCACCTGTCATCATCGGAGAAAATGGTAGATTATTATTTCGATGTTTTCCTGCAATCCAAAAAAAAAGTTCGTATTACCACCTTTATGAAAGAGATTGAACGGTATAATACATGTGTAAAAGAATTCGGGGAAGGGGCTGAAAAACAATTTTTTATTGAGGTGAGAAAGAAGTATCCGGAATTTGATGCCGTGTATAAAAAAGAGCTAAAGAATAAAAAACCAAAGACAAGTGATATTATCCAATTCATCATGGCACATTCCGTGTTTTTAAAAAAGGATGAGAATGCATGGATGAAGCCGGTCATGGAAATTATTCGTAAAACCTCACTCTTTTTTCAGCCGCAGATACGAACAAAAATCATGAATGAGGGATGGGCAAGTTACTGGCATGAGACCCTCTTTCTTGAGGATGATCGTATTAACGGGCATGAAGTCGATTTCGCCCGTATTAATGCGGGTGTTACCACAATGCCCACCGTTGGCCTGAATCCGTATGCACTTGGTATGCGGCTGTTTTACTATCTTGAGG
>JAUVGS010000165.1 GCA_030593665.1 Chitinivibrionales bacterium
TAAGAGGAGGCCTGATCCCAGGCGTCAATTTATTACCATCAGGTCTTCGCTGTTTAGACGGTCCGGATGATTTCTAAGGTTTTCCCCTGTAACCATGGCACCCGTATAGGTTTTTGCAGTTTTTCCACACCCTTTACAGAACTCAGTAAAATACGCAAAATTGACAATTGTAAATCGCAAGTTTCTTTCCCTCTATTATCGTCCTCGTCCCTCCTCCTCGTCCTCGTCCTCGGTACATTTTTTCACAGTTAATAAGAAAAAACCGAGGACGAGTGATTTTAACTTGCGATTTTATCTGAAGGAATTAAGATAAATTACTGAGTTCTGCTTTAATACCGGCGTATGCACTCTCTTTCTGATTTTGATCTTAAAATTACTCTCATAAACGGATAAATTTTTAAAGCTGATTTGCTGTGACATATCGCCTGTTATCAACCGTAATCAAGATAAATCATTTATTATGTTCGAGTTTATTAGCACAATTAATATATTTATGCGTCACAATTTTATTACAGCAAAGCTGGTAAAATAAGGGATTTTAACTGTTTTAAGCCAATTTTTGCTCTGACGAATGGGTAAATCTATGACGCTTTAATAGCTGTGGAAATCGGCTCTTAAACTTCCGTGGTTTCTTCCACTCCATAGGCTCGGGCGGGGTATATTCAGGATAGCGCTGCAACATATCTTCCAGCTCTTTTCGAACCAGATTGATATCCATATCATTCTGTGGATCTAAATTCAGATACCTATTGGCCCAGGCAATTGCCGAATCTGTTCTATCAAGATAGAAACGATACAGATAGGCCAAATTTTTTGCAACTGCGGGATCATCCGGAACAAGTGCATATGCATTCCGCAGCTCCTTCTCAGCAAGGTCCAGGCGCCTCATTTGTGTATATACGACGCCGAGATTAATTAATGTATTCGCATGTTTTCTATTCTTCCGCAGCACCGAAAGGAATTCTGTCTCAGCCAAAGAGAACCACCCTTTTTCCATATAGAGCTGCCCTAAATAATAATGCGCATCCGTATTATCAGGATCTTGTTTTATCGCATTTGTAAGACACTGTTCCGCCCTCTCTGCTTCAGCCGATTTCAACCAGTCATGTTCATCGGTACCATAATCGCGCCAGCGAGAACGCTTCTCACGCTCCAATGCTAATGAAAACCAGATCTTTCCCTTCTCAACAAGTAGTACCGGACTATCTTCGTTACCTTTTTCTGCCTTTTCTATCACGGCAAGAGCTTCATGATATTTTTTCTTTTGTAACAACCGTTGTGCCGTTTTTACTGTCGGGGACCATTCCACATTGATACGGCGGATAAGAAGCAATCCAATAAGCAGAAAAAAAGCGGCTGTAACGCCGCTGATGAGAATGACGGGGAAAGAGAGCCCCCGGGAGTTTGCTGTTTCAGTCTTACGCATTAATAAGCAATCTCAAGTTTATACACATTTGAGAGAAGAATAGAATAGAGTCCGCCGCCGGCATTTCCGGTAAGATAATAGTTTACTGCGACATAGGCCTTTTTCTGCTTCTTTTTCAGCGAACCAATCACCGAGCCATCTCTGAAAACAATCTCAGCCCGAAAAAACAATTCTCTATTGTATGTCGTGGTAATATCATTTTCGATGCGCAGCGATTTTATCTTCTTCAATCCAACTTCACGAACCGCCTTACCGTCAAATATCTTTAATTTCCCTGAATCTGAAAGCTTCATTTTAGAAAGCGAGGTTGTGCTTCTATCAAAATCCGTCACTTTACCGTTTGCAGCACACCCTCCCATGACAAAAGCAATTACCGGTACAAGGAGAATAGACCAATAACGTCTGAACATCACGAGACAGCATCCTTATGTTCGTTTACAAAGGCTTCCTCGGAATTATATATCTTAATAAGCCGGTCGATTCCAACCATTCGGAGCACTTCCTTAACCTGATTCTCTTCTGCGATGATATAGATCGACCCATTGTTTTCCTGAACATCGCACAGACAGTGAATAAAGATACCGATACCCGAACTGTCAAGATAGGTAGTCCGTTCAAGATTGAAAATAAAATCATGATAACCACCATCAATAAACCGGGATATGTTTTCATCAAGCACTTTTGTACTCACTTCCGGTGTAATATTACCAATGATATGAATCATTTTAAAACGGCCCTTATCTTCAACTTCGTATTGCATTACACTCATCCTTTCCTGGAAATTTTATACATGTATTTACAGTGCGTTAAGCAGAAGGCTATGGCAATAAGCTTTCTGCTTCTATATTGAACACTTGCAACTTTAGTACCTTACAGATTGCTTTCTTGTTTTTTAGGTATTGGTTACAAATTTATTTGTTACAATACTTTATTCCGAATGCTTTCTTCGGTTAGAAAGGAATCTGATAAGGAACTTACTTGCGGGTTTATCCCGCGTTAGTTGTTAGTGTCCATTATCCCCTTTATGGGACGTAATGTTATACTCTGCGAGTATAACAAACAGTGAATACCCTGAAGGGCACCTTGTCCAAGGGCTTTCATACTTGCCCACGGGGATACCCTTAAAATAGTATGATATGCACGAAAAACAAATATACTACATAACTTTCTTTCAAACTATAGCCGAATCAAACTTTATCATTTTTACACATTTTCGTCTTCTTCGTGGTCTATTTCCCGTTCGAACATAAGATGTATATTGCCCAGGCTGTCTTCAATAAATGAATCATCCAAGCGCCACCCCTGACGAATCATATCTGCCGAAACCTGCTCTACTTCATCAAAAATCAGCTTGGCATCCCGGGAAAAACCAACCTTGACAATCCGTTCAGTACACTCCTTCACCTTACCAGTTTTCCTCTTCCCTGATTGGAATAAATTCAGGCATCAGAGTACAAATGTTTTTTATACCGTTTATTATAAATTCCACATCGGTCACTTTTACATTCATCTCATAACCGGAGGATTGTGCACGCCATACCACTTCAACACGTTTGATATCCCATAGCTCGGATTCCAGTTGAGCCTTTCTTTTTACAATGCCGTCAAATGAGCGAATCCTGACGCCGGTAGAAAGCCGTATGGTAATAAGATACTCTCCAGGTAAATTTTTCCATACCGTATCCAGAGCATTCAAAGCCAGAATATCGTTTTTACACAGAGAAGTATAAAAACTGTCCAGTAATTCCTTGCCGTGTTTTAAAATAAATGACTCTTCAAAATCCTTCTGAAAATAGACTTTAATAGTTTCCTTCTCACGCATTAACGCCTTGGTAAACTTTTCCGGAGAAACGGCCCGGCTGGAATCAAAGCTGTTATTCTTTATGATAGGCAATACCAGTACAGAATGACCGGTTGTACGGGCAGTATTCTCAAGCTGCTTGTTTGAAAAAAGAAGCTCAGATTTCCATTGGCTTGACTTCGAGGCACAGTAAACCGAGATGATTACAATAAAGTATATACAAATTCTCAAGGGTGTGTGAAATATTTTTCTTCTTTTATTCATTCTGTTTTTCATACAATTTTCACTATTCAGATTATAAACAGCGCACGCATTCTCAACGGGTTAGCTTAAAAGTAATATACTGCTCTGGTAATTAAAAGGCAAGTTGTCAAAAGTAAATTAATCCTCTATTTTACGCATCCGTGCGGCGAACATACCATCCATGGAATGGGCGTGTGGTGTGATATGTAAATAGCCTTCATTATCAATAAATGTTTCTTTAACCGGATCGAATGGTCTCTCTGGTATAAATTCAGGGTGTCGCTCTAAAAAAGCTTTAACCTGAAGCTGGTTTTCCTCAGGTTCAAGCGAACAGGTTGCATATACAAGTATTCCCCCTGGTACAACAAATGATGCAACACCATCCAGCAGATTCCTTTGAACAATAACACTCTGTTTAATATCCCGTTCACTTCTGATCCACCGCGCTTCCGGATGGCGATGCATGACACCGGTGCCGCTGCATGGTGCATCAAGGAGTACTTTATCAAAGTAACCGGTAAAAGGCAAATGTGCGCCATCACACACCACACTAAATACATTAGTAAGTTGCATCCGAAATATAGTCTCCTGTACCTTCATCATCCGAGAAAACTGCAAATCACCTGCACACACAGCTCCCTGCGCACCACTCAATTCAGACAGAAGACTCATTTTCCCTCCTGGTGCAGAGCAGACATCAAGCAATTTTTCACCCATTTGAATATCCAGAAGGGCTACCACCCAGCCGGAAGATTCGGCTTGAACGGTACAGTACCCTTCCCTAAACAAATCAACCTGATCAGGCATCAATGTTTTTTTCAGACGATAATAAAGATTTTTATAACTACCACCACTGCTTGAAATATCACATATTGCCCGGATGTCACTCTCAAACTGCTGACGTGACAGCCCCTTTACCTTCCGCCTGAAAAAAATATCAGGGCGCCGGTTATTAAATGCAAGAAGTTTCTTGGTATTACTGAGGCCGAAACGTTCCAGCCATCTTTTAATTAACCACTGCGGGTGGGAATAAGTTATTGATAAGCGATCAAGCAGCGCTAAGGTATTTGAAGGCTTGGGAAGTCGTTTCCTTTGAGTAATTATTTTCCGTAATACCGCATTGACAACACTCGATAAATGACGTGTGTTTTTATGCATTTTTGCAAGCTGTACCGATTCATTCACCGCAGCATAATCCGGTATTTTATCCAGATATACTATCTGGTACATACCAATACGAAGAATATCCATCAATCGATCATTCTGTTCAAAACACTTCTCCCGCAAGAAGTGTTTCAGAGTATAATCAAGTGTTAACTTAAACCGCATAACACCATAGGTAATCTCAAACGCAAGACGTCTATCACGACGATCCAGCATAAAACTGGTAAATGTTCTATCAATCACCGTCTCAAGAGCAGCAGAACCTTTATCAAAATCTTCTAAAATTGTCAAAACACACTGGCGTACTTTCATTCAAATATCATTCCTTTTTCAATATTAGTGCCATTTAAAAATGCCCGAACCGTCATCTGCTTTTTCCCGGCGGGTTTTACTTCCAGAATTCTCAGCCGGCCGGCGCGGCATTGTACCTCAAACCAATCAGTGGAGACTTCCCAGACATAACCGCATGGTTTATCTGAATCACCTTCTACCGGTACAGCCCATTCGATTCCGAACAATTTTCCATCCAGACTTGTTTTTGTACCAGGGAAAGGCTTAAATGCCCTTATTTTATTAAAAAGAACCGTTGCAGAGGAGTCCCAGTTAATCAGGGATTCCTCTTTAGAAAGTTTCGGCGCACTCGATGCCAGAGTATGATCCTGTTCAACATAGGTAACTGCACCCTGTTGAAGACTCGTACAGGCTTCTATCAACGCCTCGGCACCCAGACTGCTCATACGTTCATAGAGCTCAGGCGTTGTCTCCTGCTCACCGATAGCCAATTTCTTCCGGCAAATGATTCTCCCCGTATCAATACCCTTATTGATCTGAAAAATTGAAATACCAGTCTCCTTCTCTCCAGCCTCAATCGCACGGTGAATCGGTGCAGGTCCCCTGAATTTAGGTAATAGAGAAGCATGAACGTTGATCGTTCCAAGTGGAGGAATGCCAAATACCTCTTCCGGCAGAATCCGGTAAGCAATTACCACAAACAGGTCCGCTTCA
>JAUVGS010000552.1 GCA_030593665.1 Chitinivibrionales bacterium
GGTATCCTGCTTTAATAGTGCCGTTTACCAGTCTTCGTATCATTTTCCCCTGCAGGTTGAAAAGCTCTACGCTTACAGGGGAGACTTTATTGCCATTATCCGGTACCTGAAAGTGTATCTTTGACCCGTTATATTTTAAATTAAAATGCACGGGTGGTTTTACTATTGAACTGGTAATCGGGGTCCCGGGATCAATTTGAAAATCGTCAATACAGATGTCACCGCACCAGCTCTCGCCGGTAACACCGCGGAAATGAAAAATGACCCGTTCACCTATATAGGGAGTTAAATCTACGGTCTGCAGCTTCCATTCATCTCCCGCATCCTCGGTTAGTTTAACGATATCACTATTCATATTGCCGTCAACTTCGATATCCAGAACCAACTCGCCCATATGGTTCGAGTCACTGAACATATGATAGTAAAATGTCAATTCAGCTTTGGCCGTATTAGTTAAACCAAACTTTGGCGTTGATATAGAGGCCTTTTTATCCGGATTGTTGGGATTCGACGCCTCCATATAGATATACTTGCCGGTGCCGGTCGTATGGTCGCCGGCAGGTCCGGTTGATTCATATTGCTTTGACGGAGGGGGACCGGACAGCACCAGCCAGTCAAAATCGTCTTCTTCAGACTGTATCCATTTCTTTGGAAGAACAATTATACCACTGTCAAGTTTTTCAAAATCCTCTATAAACGGGAATGTTGCGATAATATATTCCTCGGTAATGGAAAAGGTGCCATTACTTTCAGCGAAGAGAGCGGAACTGTCTATGCTGGTGATTTTAATTTTATAATCCGATCCGGTTGCTATAGTTTCAGGTATTTTCCACTTAAAAAGGCCGTTACTTTCAGTCGAGCCGGCAAGTTCTTCAGCAACACTGCCGGCTTTTAACAATTCAATCTTTACATTGCCGTCAATATTATCAGCCCATGTGATATTGAAAGTTGTATTTCTTTCAACCTCAGCACCGCTGTCGGGTGATGTCGTTGCTATATATTGTATTGTACTAACTTTAAGAATATTAATTAAAGGATCGCCAAAGCATACGTACATGGTAATATTTGAATTGGCGGAAGAACCACTTTTTTTTAATGCATAAGCATCGGCATAATTACGCAGGTCACCCACGGCATCTATTCCTTCATCCCAGGCCCCGTAATATAAACCACGGTCATAATGGTGGTTAACACTCGTAGAACTGGACGTAGTTGCTGCAAGAGCCCAAACTGCACCCTCTTCCTGGCACAAGAAGGCTTCAGCGAGACAGTGACTTGAGGAGCTTAACTTTCCGTTAGTACATGCCATACAAAAAACAATGGGTGTTTTCTTACCGTTAGTGAGTTTAGTGACAAGGCTTGTAGAATATGAGCTGCCGCACCAGCCGGTCCAGGCGGTACTTGACCCGTGGCCGCGATAATTGACCACCAGTCGGCCTTCATTAATAGCTGTGGTTACCTGGTTATTGGTAGCATTTTCACCTCCATACAGGCGATCCATTACAGGAGCTTCCAATTTGTAAAACAACCAGTTAAATGGGCTTATCGTTTCACCTTTGTGTGTGTGCCAGAAATTTATACGACATATAACTTTGTGGCGAATCTGGATCTCTGATATTCAGACTGAAAGAACTTACCCGCTTAAGAGAAACGCTCGCCGATTATTTTGTCTTCGATAACTGCTATAATTCTACCGAACAATCGTGGCATAACTACTTTTATGCTTTTACTTATGCGGCGCGGTTGGGGCGGTGATGGGAAGTTATTTTAACGCGGTCAGCCTGAAATAGAATAGTCAGCCTCACCCTTCACAAATAACTAACAC
>JAUVGS010000562.1 GCA_030593665.1 Chitinivibrionales bacterium
TCTTTCAAAACACCGGTTGGTATTCATCGAATTGCCGAAAAAATCGGTGACGGCTCCCCTGCGGGAAGAATTTTTAAAGATCGGATTGACACCGGTATAACATGGTCAAGTGAAATGCCTGATGAAAACAACCTGATTTTATCCAGGATTCTCCGACTTAGAGGACTTGAACCGGGTATAAATCGCGGACCGCACATTGATTCCTACGAACGATTTATTTACATCCACGGGACTAATAAAGAAGCACTCATCGGCACACCAATATCCCACGGTTGCATCTGTATGAAAAATAATGATATCATTGAACTGTTTGACCGTATCCCGGAGAAAACCATTGTCGTTATTAATTAATGGTACTGCATATTCATCCCTTCATTTCATCGGTATACTCGGTTCGGGTATGAGTGCACTTGCACAGTATCTGCAATGGGGCTCCGTTACCGTAAGTGGATCCGACCGTCTATGCAATACCGAAAGCACTAAACGCATTCAGGACATGCTGGAATCAATCGGCTGCCATATCTTTAACCAGGACGGTTCCGGAATCACCAAGGATACCGGTGCGATAGTTGTTTCTACTGCCATCGAAGACACCAATCCCGACCTTGCCGGAGCACACGCTTTACACATTCCGGTATTTCACCGCTCCGACATCCTTGCCGCCTGTGTTGCAACAAAAAAAACAATTGCAGTGGCCGGTACCAGCGGCAAATCGACTGTCACGGCACTGCTGTTCCACCTTCTCTCGGCATGCGGGAAAAAGCCATCGTTAATAACCGGGGCTAACCTTCACACACTTATTGACAAAGGATATATCGGCAATGCCTGTTACAGCGACGCTGACCTACTTGTTGTCGAGGCTGACGAAAGCGACGGCAGTCTGGTAAAATATACACCCTCTATCAGTGTATTCCTTAACCTCTCAAAGGATCATAAACCGATAGCTGAAACACTGCCTCTTTTTAAAACACTTGCCGGGCAATCGAAACAGGTGTTTCTTAATGCTGATGACACGCAACTGCAGAGCATTCATTCCAATGATAGATTCGGATTAACGAACGATGCGGATTTTTTTCCCGATACCGTTTTCTCTGATACCACCTCAGCTTCATTGGTAAAGAATGAAATAACCTATACCGTTCCATTTCCGGGAACGTATACGGTTTATAATCTTCTTGCCTCTCTGCATGTGTGCTCATTTCTTGGATGTGACCAACCGGCACTTGCAAAAGCTGCGTCTACCTATAAAGGCATCCAGCGCCGTTTCGACCGCTTTGAAACAAAACGCGGTATAACCGTTATCGATGATTATGCACATAATCCGGAAAAAATCAGTGCAGCACTGGCAACCGCGCAACAGATGGCTTTACATGTCTTTGCACTTTTCCAGCCGCATGGGTTCGGCCCGACCAAATTCCTTCTGCAGGAATTTATCGACATTTTTAATAAACTGCTGCGACAAACCGATACGCTTTATCTGCTCCCTATCTATTATGCAGGTGGTACGGCAACAAAAGACATATCGTCTCAGAATATTGCAGACGGACTGAAAGCGAGTAGCGCAACTATCATTACACCGGAAAAGCGTGACGATGTTATACCACATATTGCTGCTCATGCCTGTAAAGACGCGGTCATTATTTCCATGGGCGCCCGCGATCCTTCACTACCGGCATTCGC
>JAUVGS010000064.1 GCA_030593665.1 Chitinivibrionales bacterium
ATTGACGGGAATGATGGAAAATCCCTGGCAGGTGTTATAATCACCTATGTCAATTCAAGCGGAGCCACTTCCTACGACACAACCGATATCTCCGGTATGTTCAGTATTCAACGGCTCCCCGCAGGCCAACGCAGTTTTGCCTTTTATCGCGATACCACCGGCATCGGCGGCTGTCTCTATACCCGGAATGAATTACTGATCGCAAGCGGTATTCAAAGCAACGACAGTCTGATAATCCCGATTGACGTCTCCAGAGTGGTTGAACTCTTTCCACTTACCGGCTCGTTAACCGGCTTAATTTACCGTCGATTCTACTCACAAGGCGAATCAGTACCGGTATACGGTGTTGGGGTGACCGCTGAATTCTTAACTAGCAATGATGAATTTTTATCACCATCGATATTTGCACAGAAATCCGATTCAGCCGGGGTGTTTACATTCACCGGGCTTCCTGCAGCCGACCACCTACGAGTAAAAGTGCTGAACATTACCGTAGATAGCATTACCTACAGGGCGAATTATTTTGCCACGCCTGAAGTTGTTTCGAACGACACGGTTGCTATAGGCACTATTTATATGCAACCGGTTGACCAGCAGAATTCTTTACTCAGATTTTTCTATTCCAATGTGTATGACTTCCTCAAGTCAAAATCGATTAACGGCCTGCCTGTTGATGAAAAAATTATCCTGGTTGCCAACAAAAAAATTGCCGGTGCGATAACTATGCTCAAGCGCAGCGCTTCTTCGAGCGACAAGCCGCTGCTGACCGAACAGATCATTTCGGGAGATTCGCTGTTTATCATCCCCAAGGCAAAACTCAAGGATGCGGGATTTTACTATCTCTATGTAACTGTTACCGCAACATCCGGAGAAAGCTATTCGATCGGCCAATCCAACTATGAAGATTATATCTATTTTTATGTCGGTTTCGATGAGAGTGTTACAGCATCGAATGTATTAACCGAATCAGGTGACGGCCTGAGTAATGTACCCATAGATATCAGCCCCTATTTTGTGCTACGAATGACGCCGAAACCAGAAACCATTACTGTTTCTTTTGTTGGAGGTGGATACCCAAAAACGGTGGTACGTGTTTCCGGCGATACTGTTTTTACTGATCCGGTTACCAATTTTTCGTATGGCAACACTGTGTCAACAATTATAAAAGGCATCGATACCAGCGGCAACCTGATAGATATCTATTTAAAGGCAGATCAGAGGTTTTCAACGGAAGAAGCACTATTCAGTGTGCACTCTAACACCTGGGATGCCAACGGAGGGCCGGTAACTGAGTTTCCACTCAATGATACCATGTGGGTACAATATTCACGCATACTGGATACCAATACTGCGCTTATCGAATGGTTTTATCCGGGTACCGATGTATCTCTCTATGGAAGTGGCAATGATAAAAATGCGGAGGTATGGATACATGGCGATACGCTGTTTGTATTACCGAGGCAGCAGGCATACATTAATTATGGCGACGAGATCGGTTTCAATGTACGGGTTGTCACGCCGCGCGGCCTGAAGTCCTTTGCGGAAAAGTTCTTAGTATTCGCGGAGGAAAACGAGGTATTTGTCACCTGGACAAACACCATTGACCCGCACGGCAATCCGCGTGATGATTTCGGTCTAATGGAACAGGTCGTCATCGTATCAAACAAAGCGGTTCAAAAGATTGACAGATGGTCATCATTCAACGGCAAAAAACTTCCGCCGGGCATTACCCCTTCCTGTTTTACTATTAAGGGAGATACAATCATTTTCACCCCTTCCATAGTAATGAACGGGAATATCTGGTATGGCATGGATTTCAACCTTACCCTGGCAAGCGGTATAAAATCAATGGGAGCATTGGGTGTCAGTTGGCGGACGAAAGAGAGCGTCATTATTAATTATGTCAATAACAAGGCCCAGGGGAAATACCGTAAGTTCTCGCTGCTGGATGACAGTCTTGCGGTGACCTTTTCAAACACGATTGACACGTCGTCTCATGCGCCCATACGGTTTACTGTCCATGCCCTTGATAAAAACAATGACAAGTATGCGACCATGACCACCTGGGACTCATCGCTGACAACGGCAACTATTTATTTTCTTGATACGCTGCCTGCTGCCGATGCGGATGCCAACCCGGCCTATACCGATGAGGCGGTCAATACCCGTGCCATTAAAAGCGTAACCTTTGACCTTTCCGTGGTTGAGGGCGCCTATGCATCCAACCTGGGACTGAAAACCGGCACTATTGAAATCCACACGGAGCCCGGGCTTTGTGTAATCAATTCAAATATCGTTCAAAACCATACTCCCGGAGCGGTCGTGCAGAAAGAGGAACAGGTGGTACAGACACTGAATTCGGAAAGTAATCTGACCGTAACCTTTAATCGGCCGCTCGATACCGCAGCCATTAAAAGCGATATTTCAGGAATCTACTTCAGTATCTTTGATACCAAGGGTTTTAATTATCCCCACACTATCTCTTTTTCCAACAAAGGCCGTACTGCGGTACTTAATCCGGTAGACAAACTCAACAGTAATAACAAGTATTACCTTCGCCTGTATATGATCCCTGCGGCGGGTATTAAAAATGCCAAAGCCGTGAACAAGCATTCCGGCAGTTACACCGGCAGCGCGAGCAATACTGCGCTCCTGCAAAAACCATTCCCAATAATCGGGCCGGACATCTCGCAACTGACAACAGCACTCCTTCCGGACGACAATACAGCCCCGCTCGTACTCGGGGACCGGTTTGGTTATTCTGCGGGATTCTGTTATAATAAAGTCGTTGGCTTCGCCAATACCGGCAGTGATAACAACCTGATTCTGCGTATACAGGAGTCTGCCTGGAACAGTAATCATAACGATTCGGTAAACGGATACCAGATACAGGTACGGCGTACCGATAAAGCAGGCAATATAACAACTTGGTATATCGGAGAGACCACAGTGCCGACACTCACCTATTCTGCTATGAAAACCGGTATCTATAAAACAACACTGAATATTACCGGTGAGATTTTTTACCCGGTTATCGCGACTCAAGATCTTGACGAAGACGCATTTTTTTACCAGAACGGCCAGTCGCTGTTTAATGACTCCGCACGTATCGGTATCAGGATACGGCCCTATGTCAGTACCGGCGATCAGCTCTACAATTATGTCGGTATGTGGTCGGGAGCGATCAATCTCGCTGACAATGTCGCGCCCTGTGACAGTGATTTTGTGACCAACCTGCTCTGCGACTCACTCGACATGGGCGGCGTTAAGGTTACTTCATATATGATGTGGACCAATCCCTCAAGCATTCCCTTTCCGAACGGGTACATAGATATCCGGTTTCCTGAGGATATGACGGTAACCGGCACGGATCCCGTAGTCAGCGTCTATTATGGCACCTTCGGCGGAGTAATACCCGTGACTCCCCTTACCATCGGCACTGCAGCGTCAGAATGGCTTGACGCCAGGGTCTACCGCTGTTTTATTACGGTACCACCCGGCGATTACACCCATGCCGGAGACAGCACCGGCTGCTATTACAATGTCAGTGTCGCAGGATGTAAAGACGCTTCCGGTAATGTGATTCAAACCTATGGTACTGACGGTACCCTGGCATTAACGAATGTGGATATGGTCAATGCGATTGATCAGGTGCCGGGCAGTGCTTCTGTGTTTAAAAGGTTCAGGCTTTGTGTGAATATAGTGGAGTAATTGATTCTACCAGTCCGTTCTGGACGTTTTTTATGGCGACTCAGTTTGGTTTTGATAAGATTGGGATGAGGGGATTTTGATTAGTGTGTTAAAAATTTCCTTTGTTACTTCACCAAAACATATAACTCATTCTCTGCCCAAACCGACTCCCTGAAAATCTTGTTTTATCCCACGATATTACCATTCAGACAACAAATTCATATTCCCTGAATTATATTTATTAATGTAACCACATGGAGGTCGTTGTGAGATTTATAGTACTTATACTTATATTTGCTCCCCTGGTTGTTTTAAGTCAGACTACGATTCCTAAACCAACAGAAATTACAACCGCTGACACACTGATAAAAACCGGTGCTTCTAAAGATTATGATGGGGACGTTTCTGAAGATGTTTTAGTTTATTGGGGTTTTGAAGGGTTTGGTATTGGAGAAGTAATAAACTATGTCTCTATCTACTCCTATCCAAAAAACGAACACCTCTTAGTGGTCAAAGGTGGAGGCGTTGGCTGGTTTGACAAAATACAGTTTGTAGAACTAAATTCATTTACTCCTTTTGAATTAATTATTCGAGATAAAATCTACTCCTTCACCAACACCGGTGTTAAAAAAAAAGCCCAATAATCCCTAAGACAACCAGCCGAGTCTTTAAACGCGGCGACCGCATAGTTTTCAATATCCTTGAGAAAAAAGCACAGGTTTTCCTCTACACACTGAACGGTAAAAAGATTCTCACCAGGAAACTTCAAAAAGGCAGTTCACATATTAAGCTCAAAGTTCCATCCGGTATGTATGTAGTAGAATTATCAACTAAGAATTACTCGATGTATGAGAAGATATCTGTGCAGAAATAATTGTGGATTCCCTGCCGGTTTAAACATCATATTATAGAAATCCTTCACTTTGTATTATTTTATTAATGGTGTATATATCACATTAAAAAGACTATTTCTTATTCCAGGAGAAGTTTTCAAAGGTAAAATAACCAACATGCAAAACAGATACATCCTTTCACCATTTTTTCTCGACGAATCTCTCAAAGAGTTAAAATCTCTAGCAAATAAAAACTGGATTATCAACTCCCCTTCCCTGCAAAGAACAGCTTCCAGCGCCGGAAGCTGCTTTTACATCCGGTATATTTTTCAGTAATTCACCTATTTTTAATTCCACATCAACATATACTATTCCCTATTTACTGACTGTAACCATTTACGATAAATCTTTCTTCATCGATAACAAGTCCTCTAAATCCGCGACATCCGTGTGCTATTTTCACCCAATCCCTTGCTAACATTCTCCCTGAAGATACCATTTTGGTAACGATCAGTTGGGTAACAGCCGGGTCTTCAGTGTAGGCGGGGGGGGGGGGGCCTTACCTCCTGGAAGGGATGGCCTCTATGGGCCGTGGTGTATGCATGGTTATCCGTCAGGATGGTGATGCGAAAAAGGTACTGCATGACTTTTTTTCGCTCATTGACGCACCGGTACTCACCGAAATCCAACTGACATGGAACAATAATTCACCAAAGGAGGTGCTTTGACCAGTGGAAGAAGCAGGGCGAGTATCATACGGGTGGTCATGCAAAATCTTGCACCACTCAGATATCAGATATGCCTTTAACAAGCGTTTACAGGTGAAACCAGGTTTAAAAGGAAGGGTCACCGTGAAGTTTGCGATTGATGAGTTTGGTAAAATGATTTACTGTTCTGTAGTCAGTTCGACTATGAATGATCCTGAATTTGAAAAGATAATTGTCAAAAAGATAAAGCGCTGGGTGTTTGAGAAGATTGATAAGCCGGGTGATGTAACTGAAGTGGTCTATCCCTTTGTTTTCAGTCAATAAAAAGAGTTGTCAGTATTCAGTCAATGTCATTAAGTGGAGAAATTGTAACCAGGGACTAACAAGGAACGGAGGTTTAACAGTTGATTAAGACCACCCTTCTTTTACACTATTTTCTCAACAATTCTGATCCTGTGTAACAGATGTTTTATATCTATTTTGAAACAAGAACCCTTTTCTTTTATACTTCCGGTTATAATACCTGGCATACGTAGAATTCAAACGTCGCACTGTTTGGTTACTGGTTATATCTACTACAGTAACGTTTCCTTAGTAATATTTATTCCGGTTTTTGTGGTGTAATTGTTTTTGTGATTGAGTGTGCCATTTGTAAGTGTTACTTACTATTTTCTATCTCCAGAGAAATGTGATATGAAAGTAAATTGTATATTGGATAAATCAAGTTGGTTGATTTGTTGTCCGTTCCCAATTATCCCCATTAATAAAATTTCCTCTGTTACTTTCATTACTCGCTCCTTTTCATAATATAATAAATCTTTCCTCACATAAAAGCAAAAATTAATGGGAAATAGAGTATATTACTAAATAATAAGGCACTTAGAGTTGAATTCATTACACACAATTTATTACGGAGTACTAATGCTACTTTTAACTTTCATAACTGACGTCTATCGTTTGTTATTTCTTTTAAAATCATTATAAGTGTTTTTCTCAATCCCATTCAAATTAACATTTACAGTATAATCACACATTAGAACGGAGTAAATTATGCAATACTTATCAACGATTATATTCATAGCAACCTTTTTTCTGAATGTTTTTTTTTCAAAGGTAAACGCAGATATTATCGGTTACTGGAAATTTGATGCCGGAGACGGTGATATCGCTTACGACTCAAGCAGCGTTGGAAATCACGGTGTAATCCATGGCCCTACCTGGGTGGAGGGTATTTCTGGAAAGGCATTAAGATTTGATGGTAAAAAGGATTATGTATTAGTAGGTCATGATGGCTCATTAACGGGTATGAACGTATTAACGATTGATTTATGGGTTAAACTGGCGGAGGAAATTACTGGTAATTCTAGTACTTTCGTGAATATATGGGGAGGTGGAAGTTGGGAAGACGATGCATATGGCCTAGGATTGCATCAAATGAGTCCGTATTTGAAAGCCGGTGTTTCAGGTTCGAGCATGAGCGTTGATGATAAAGAAAACGTTAGTACCATAGGTTTAACAGCTATTGGTTTCTGGTATCATGTGGCAATGGTTTACTCTGGTGACTCATTAAAAATATACTTAAATGGTACTCAAGCATTTTCAGATGAATCAATGGGGCAACCAATAAAAAGTCTTACAAAAGAATTGTTAATGGGTCATTTGAGCTTTGATTCCTCTTCAGACTTCAATGGTGACATTGATGAAGTGCGCATACAAAATGTGGCTAATACTGCTGATGAAATTGTGGAATATTATGAAAGTTTTTTATCACAACCTAATCTTATTTCTGCTGTAGCAAGTGATAATTCAATACTGCAAGAGGGTATTGATAATGACGACTATACTCTACTCACTTTTGACAATGCTGTGAGAATTTTTCAAGTAAACAGCTTGAATATTAATACCTTTTTTCCTTTAAATAACGGGCATTCATGGTTAAGTGGATTCGGATCAATTGGAAGTGCAATATGGAATCCTGAGAGTACCAAGCTGCTTGTCACTCTCGCTACCGCAGTATCTGCCCCAACCATTTCAATTGGCGATACTATTAAATTTTATAAAGGCGATTCTGTCGTTGTAATCACCGGTTCTTTTAGCGGTACTGGGATTATTACAACAGGTAATCCCAGTATGGGTATTAGTTCTGTTTGGCAAAATAATTACAATACACCTATTATTATTTCCTTTAACAATACAATGCAAAATGCAGCGGTTAATATTTTTGATATCCATGGAAAGAACGTTGCCTCATTTAAGGATATCAGGGACAATACCGTGGTCTGGAATCCACAAAAAACACCTAGTGGTATATACTACATTAAATTGTATTCAGGAAATAAAACAAATCTATTAAAAACGATTGTAGTAAAATAATTTTCTTAAAACCAATCTAATGTGTTTGGGTCAAGTAGACCGGGGAAACTTCCCCTTCAGTCTCTCACAGAATCGTGCTTGAACCTCTCGATTCACACGGCTCTTACTATGTTCAATCATTTGATTTTGCCTCTGCAATGTAATCCTCCCATCAGTGGTTGATACAATACATTAGCTGAACAGTTCGACCCCTTCGCTCCACCTCCTTTACAGTGGCTTCATCACTACTACGAGTCGATCCACCCCTGCTGTATGATGCCGGTACTCACGAACTAACACAGTGCTGCTGTGCGTGTACGGCTCCTTAGCATCACCATACAGATTCCCATTTTCCTTACAAAATTCTAAACAGAGATCATGCCGCTTCTACGCCGGATGCCGTCTGACCGGTAAGCACGTTTCTGTCAGACTTGTCCCGGGAATCTCCTCCACTCCCCGGTTTTGACACCACCAGTTTGTCTTCGATGCTTGTTCAGCGATTCACTTTCGTTCATCTTCTCTGCTCGCACCCAACCTTGACGCTCACCACCATATCTTTTCAACATAGCAGCTCAAGACGGTTTAGTATCTACTCGTGCAAGCCGATACCGGCAGGCCACAACTGCCATCTTTTGTAAAGCTTCTTGACACACAGACGGTGTCAAACATTACACTAATATCACACCCAGAAAAGCGTACATAGATTACTCCGTTTTTACAAATCATATCATGTCGAGAACCGTTAATGATCTTTTTTTAGTTACTTGAGAGTACCGAGTTCTTTGAAATAAAAAAGATAATATTATCCTTTGTAAATCGTTAAAAAAATGGTGGAGACATGTTTGATTTGCCTCCACCTGCCAGATTTTTACCTATCAGATTAATTACCTGTCAACCGACCCAGCAATAAAGA
>JAUVGS010000206.1 GCA_030593665.1 Chitinivibrionales bacterium
CCCTTTTTTGAATCGCAAGAGACAGAAAGTGACTATGCGAACCCAATGACACAGTTTAAGAACTCTTTAAAACACGAGTTTTCAATTAATCAACCGGTAACGAATGGCGGCGTAGAAGTCATTGCAATTCAAATAGCTAAACACACGAAAAAAGCAATTGATTTTCAAATAAAATCTTTACGTCAAGAATCTATTTACACTACACGCAAAGCCTATTTTGATGCTATTGCAGCATTTGAACGGACAAAAGTGGCAAGACAAGACCTATCTTGGTCCAAACAGAATTTACGTAAAGCAAATATAAAATATGAAACCGGCAGTATCCCTGTAACAGACGTCCTCCAATGGGAAGCAGAGGTCTCCAAGAAGGAAAGTGCGGTCTTTGAAGCGGAAGCTACTGAGACATTTTTGGCCTATACCCTGAACCAGGCTATTGGAAGAACACCTGACAAACTTATTGGGTATACATTACAGCCTTTTGAATCATTTGAAAAATGGTATACTATAGGTTTGAAAAAAACCGACGGGTCAATTGATAACAATTTCGATCTCCAGGCGCTTAAAGAATTTACCGTCGTTTCAGGAAAAAATAAAAATATTGCAGTAAGTTCATTTATGCCAAAAATCAATGCTTTTATGTCACTTACATTAGAGCAGGTATTTAATGATAATGATAAATTATTTAATATTGACATTGATCATAAGCCACCGAGTTTTGCAATGGGCGCCGTAATGACAGTCCCTCTCTTCAGCGGATTCAGAAACTCAACCAACTTGAAAAAATCAAGTTATGAGTATAAAAAATCAGTCGTCGAAGAACAAAGAATTGTATCACAACTTAAAGTTAACCTTGAACGTATCAAGCTTTTTTACAAAGCGTCATATGAAGGAGTCAAAGCTGCCAAAAAGCAGCAGGAGCTTATGGAAAAACAACTCGACATCATGGAGAAACGCTACGATGGCGGTTTGGTAAACCAGTCACAGTTACTCGAAGTCGCGCTCGGATCAAGTCAAACCAGAATCGGATATATTCAAAAAGTTTTTGAATGTTTATTATATGAAGCTGAATATCTTAAAAACGTTGGAAAACTGGAGGTCGCCCAATGAGATTTATAAAACTGCTGATAACAAGTGTACTGATCTTTGGCATACTAAGCTGTGAATTCCCCGGTAAAAAGGAAAAGGAAGGTACCGGCCAGGATACTGTCCAGGTTAAATCGCCGACTCCCGTGGAAGGAATTCTGGTTACAAGGGGATTGGTTTCCCATGAAGTCCGCGCATCGGGTGTTACCGCAGGTATCAATGAATCATACGTTGTCTCGGAAACGAAAGGAAAAATCGAACAGGTTAATTTCAGTCTCGGGCAATGGGTTGAAAAGGGGAAAACTCTCGTAAAAGTAAATGATGTCATTCAGTTTGCTGCTTTTGAACAGGCAAAAAAGGGTTCTGCAGCAGCCGAACTAAACCTGAAAGTGACCCGGAGACTCTTCAATGACGGCAATGCTTCCGATGCGGAATTGACTAATGCCCAAAGCCAGGCAACCGGCGCGAAAGCACAGTTTGAATCAGCCCAAAAAGCGTATCGCGACTGTAGAATCAAAGCGCCTGTTTCAGGATATGTTGCCCAGAAAGAGTTAACTATTGAGAAAGGCAATGTCCTTGGCGGCGGTACTCTTGTCGCACGCATTGTTAACATTTCTTCACTAAAAGCAACCGTATCCGTGGGTGAAATGGAGATAGGTATTCTTAAAAAAGGTATGCCGGTACAGGTAAAAGTACCTGCGGTTGGCAATAAGTTATTTAAGGGAAAAGTAGCTGCTATTGCAGCAGGCAGTAATCCGGCAACCGGATCATACCCCGTTGAAATCGTCTGGAAAAACACGCGCGACCGGGCAATTAAATCAGGGATGTCCGTACGGGTGACTATTACTACCCAAGAGCGTGATTCAACGATTCTCATTCCATTGACTACCCTGGTTAAGAAAGATGCAAAAGATGCAGTGTTTATCGCATCCGAAGATCGTGCAATACTCAGATTTGTCACTACAGGCAGAGCAACAGGCAACCTGATTGAGATTTACGACGGCATTACTGTTGGCGAAGTCCTGGTTACTACCGGGATGACCAATCTCAGCCGCGGTGAGCATGTATCGGTTACCCTTCCCGGGGAAAGCGGGGCAACCCAATGAACTTTGGTAAATTCTCCGTAAAGAATCCGGTGCTGGTTAACATTCTTATGATTGCCATAATTGTATTAGGCACCCTTTCACTTATTCGATTACCACGGGAAATATTCAGTGACATAGCCTTCTCTTGGGCATTTATCGCAGTTCCCTACCCGGGTGTTTCCGCTGAGGAAATAGAAAAAAATGTCGCTATCAAAATTGAAGAAGAAATAAAGGATGTTAACCGAATTCGAAAGATAAACTCAGTATGCCGGCAGGGCATCTGTTTTGTTCAGGTTGCTTTTGATGATGAAATTTCTAAAGCAGACTTCCAAAGGGTTTATCAGGATCTGCGTACAGAGTTTGATAAAGTTACTCTCCCGGACGGGACTCTCGATCCATGGGTTGAAGATTTTTCAAGCTCCGATTTTATGCCGATGCTGACACTTAACCTGAAAAGTAATGTTGACGCAGCAGTATTAAATGAAACTGCTCGAGATCTGAAAGACAGGATTCTGGATATTGATAATATCTCCAAGGTCGAGATTATCGGCGGTCAGAAACGTGAACTATGGGTTGAAATCAATCGTGATAAACTGGATGCCTTCGGTATATCTATAAACGAGGTAGCTGATGCTATAAAATATCGAAACATGAATATCCCCGGTGGCACCCTTGAATCTGAAACCCAGAACTACCTCCTCCAGGTCATCGGTGAAATTAAAAATGCAAAACATTTTGGTGAAGTTATTGTCCGCAGCAGACCCGGGCAGGGTACAGTAAAAGTTTCTGATATCGCTACCATCAATGAAGGACTTGCTAATTCCCAGTATGACGTGCGGTATGACGGTGAAACTGCAATTTCTCTGTTTATTTCAAAATCATTGAAAGGCAATTCTATACGAATTGTAGAGGAAATAAAGAAAATTGTTAAGGACTTTGAAGCAACACTTCCTGAAGGTATCACTATTCACCGTTTTAATGATACATCTATTATTATCCAGGATATCATTCGTGTACTCAGTAAAAACTCTGTTATTGGATTCTTCATCCTGATTCTCGTTCTTTTTATCTTTGTAGGGTTCAGAAACTCCTTAATTACCGCACTGGGTATACCGATCACCTTTGCAGTCACCTTTATGTTTATGGAATGGTATGGTGAATCATTAAACGGCAACTCACTCTTTGCACTGGTTATGGTCCTCGGTATGATTGTTGATCATGCGATTGTCATTATTGAAAACAGCTACCGGCATCACCAGCTTGGGTTATCGCTCGAACAGGCAGCAATTAAAGGTACAAACGAGGTGGTCAAACCGGTCATCGCCGGCTCACTTACCACCATTGCAGCATTTCTACCCTTTATGCTACTCCCGGGTATTATGGGAAAATTCATGCGTATTATACCGATTGTAACAACACTTGCACTCCTCGCGTCAACAATGGAAGCACTCATATTCCTTCCTGTTCACTTTGCTGAATGGGGAAGCAAATCAAAAGGATTGACCGAACAATTCTTTGCCAGATTTCAAAGCAAATTCAGAAAGGTATTGGAACGACTGTACCGGCACCGTTATCTTACTCTTCTGGGGGCTATGGGTCTGCTCATTGTGGCGATCATATCAACCCCCCTTATTCGTCAGGACCTTTTTGCCGGAGAAGAATTCTCGCAATTTATGATCGATATAGATCTGCCGTTAGGTACTCCCCGTACTGTAACAAATACCGTGTGTAACCGTTTTGAAGAACGTATTCTGCCGCTTGTCGGTAATGGCGAGGTTTCATCCATTACTGCAACGGTCGGGTTCAAGGTGACTGATGAAGATTGGTTAACCCAGAATAACTATGCACAAATTACCGTTGACATAACAGAATTAAACGAAGGGCGGAAGCGGCCTGTTAATACTATCATTGAAGAGGTGAAAGAGATGTGTAAGAATATCCCCGGCGCGGAAAATGTTAAGTATCGGAAAATAAGTAACGGCCCGCCGGTTGATAAACCCATAACCTTCAGGTTACAGGGTGATAATTATAATGACATGGCTTCAATCGCTGATGATTATAAACAATTTCTCGCACACTATCCGGAACTCTACAACATCGATGACAATTTTGACAGAGCGATACCAGAACTGCAGGTCACGATTAATGAGGAGCGTGCCGCCTCTCTTGGCCTTAATGTGGGCATTATCGGAATGTGTATCAGAAATTCTTTCGATGGTATCACCGCCACGACCTTCTTTGAGGAGGACGATGAGATCGATGTTATCATCAAGTTCGCTGAAGCAAGCCGTTCATCTATTGAAGATGTCAGGCAGATGAAAATCCCCACTATGGATGGCAGGCTGATCCCGTTCTCAACGGTCTGCACATTGACTCGCGGGAAGGGAATCGCGAATGTCAAGCGGGAAGACCGGAAACGGGAGATAACCATTTTTGCCGATGCGGATGACAAACGAAATATCAAAACTATCAACACTGAAATCGAAAAGATTTTTAACGAGAAATATAAAGAAGCCTATCCCGATGTAACCCTGAACATGGAAGGTGAATTCGCCGAATTCAATAAGGTAATAACTGATATACTACGTCTTCTGGGAGTCGGCCTCTTTCTTATGTATATAATCCTCGGAGCCCAGTTTAAATCCTTTATTCAGCCTTTTATTATGGATACG
>JAUVGS010000102.1 GCA_030593665.1 Chitinivibrionales bacterium
GTTTTGCCTACACCCTTATTCCGGCACGCGCAGTAGTGCGGGAACCTTCATATAAATACCGTTCAATTGTTATAAATGTCGGGAGAAAACAGGGCGTGTCGGTATATATGCCGGTTGTCAACAAAGGCGGGGTGGTAGGAAAAATTATACAGGTGTTTCACGGGATCAGCCTGGTCCAACTGCTGAGGGATCCGGCAGAACGTATCAGTGTCATGATAAAAAAGAATAATGAGGTAGGAATCCTTGAAACGGTTGACAGCAAGAAATTTTTCGTTGAGTACCGGAAACATGCCGAGGTCAGTGCAGGAGATACCGTTATCACTTCCGGTCTCGGCGGTATCTACCCCAAGGGTATCAATGTCGGTATTGTCAAAGAAATAAAAGATAAGAATGACCCGTTGTTTAAAGATGTTATTATAGAGCCCGGTGTTGATTTCAGACACCTTGAGGAAGTATTTGTCATGCAGCTGGACCCGCGCTGGTCTGCATTTCGTTCGGAACTTGATTCGATAGAGTTTAGTCAATGATTGAAACACCACTGAAATGGTTGGTTGCGGTTGTTGTCTGTTTGGTTTTACAGTCAACGCTTGTTCCTGCGATTGCCATTTTCGGCGTACAGCCGGACCTCCTGATCGTCGTCTTTTTTTTCCTGTGCCTTAGGCATGGCGTTCTGCCGGGTATTTATATCGGTTTTTTCCTCGGTATCAGTCTGGACCTTTATTCACCGGCGTTATTAGGGCAGAATGCATTGGCGAAAACGGTCATTGGATTTTTTATGGGCCTGTTCAATGAACGGGTTATGCGAACGGATCCCATATTAAAAATTATCATTCTTGCCGTGAGCTTTATCATTCATGACACCATATTTGCCGGAGCGGAATTATTGAAACACGGAACGTCATTAGTGCAGATATTCCCCGAGCTGTTTATGTGCACGCTTCCCCGTACCGTATATTCCATAGTGATAGTATTTCTTGTACACTTCTGGAACAGTTCTATTCAACCGAATTTGAGACGATAAGGCAGAGACCATGCCGAAAAGTGCACAGCAGCAGGATGAACTTCACGACCGAACACAGAAAAGCCTCTGGCTGAGCGGTATTGTCACCTTCTTTTTTCTAATACTCTTTATCCGTATTTTTTACCTTCAGGTTATTCAGGCTGAGACAAACATCCGGTTGTCAAAAGAAAATCAGATGCAGCTGAAAACGCTTAAAGCGCCCCGCGGTATGCTGTATGACCGAAATGGTGAAGTACTGGCGAGGAACCGTCCCTCCTACTCACTCGGTATTCTGCCATACACGATGAAAAAGGAGGTCGATGTTGTTGCGAACCTGTTAAAAATTCGCGATAAGGACAGCCTGCCTATTTTTGACAGTCTGGTGTTGGCGAAGCGTATTAAGAAGGCGATGTATCGGCGGTTTGATGTAACGCGCCTGAAAGAGGATATCTCGATAGATATTGTGAGTATTATTGAAGAGCACTCTATGGAACTTCCCGGTATTCTGGTCCAGACCGAGGCCAGACGGGAGTATCCGCTTGGGCCGGTATCATTTCATGTTTTGGGGTATATGAGTGAAATCCCCGAGGCGATTTTTGACTCTTTGAAGGAATTGGGCTACCGTTATGGTGACAATATCGGCCAGGCAGGCATTGAAAAACAGTATGAATCTATTATCCATGGTAAAGATGGCCTTGAGTATATCGAGGTAAACGCCTATGGGAGAAGTCTGGGGCCGATAGCGCATATGCCGCGTATTGACCCTCTGCCGGGCAACAGCATGTATCTCACTATTGATGCCCGCTTGCAAAGGGTGGCACAGGAAGCGTTCCCGGATACCTGTAAAGGGGCGGTGGTGGCAATTAATCCGCAGAATGGAGAAGTGCTGGCTATGTACAGTAATCCATCAGTGGATCCGAACATTTTTTCTTTAGCAGCCACCCTGCGATCGAAATCGTGGGCGCAGGCGGCCCGTGATCCCAATTTGCCGCTTAATAACCGGGCGACAAACGGCACCTATCCGCCGGGATCGACTTTTAAAGTCGTCAGTGCACTTGCCGGTATGGGGTGCGGCAAGATTAATCCCAAAGCATTTATGCCTCGTTCGTGTACCGGGGCCTATCGAATCGGTAACCGGGTTGCACACTGCTGGAATTTAAAGGGACATGGACGCCTGAAGATACGGGAGGCGTTGAAAGTTTCCTGTAATATCTATTTCTACCAGCTCGGTTTAAAGGTTGGTGACAGGATAATCAATTACTATGCTGAGAATCTCGGTCTCGGGCAAATAACGGGGATTGACCTTCCGAACGAGCGGAAGGGCTGGTTGTCGGGTGAGGAGGCGTACAATATCCGGTTTGCAAAGCGCGGCTGGAAATGGACCAAAGGCCTTGTCCTTGATCTCGCCATCGGCCAGACGCAGTTGGTTACACCGCTACAACTTGCATTAATGTGCGGGGGATTGGGTAATGGCGATGTTATCTATACCCCTTTTCTTTTAAAAGAGGAGCGCAGTTATGATGGTATTGTAATCAGGCAACTGGAAAAACATGTTCGGTATTCTCTTAATATTGACGCTGATTTGAAAAAGACTCTGCATGAGGCAATGGAGGATGTCATTGTTGCTGCCGGTGGTACCGGCCGCAGGGCGCGGGTTCTAGGCATGCGGGTAGGCGGTAAAAGCGGCAGTGCAGAAAATCCGCATGGGGAAAAAACCCATGGGTTGTTTATTGCCTGCGCACCTATTGACAATCCGGTTATTTCTGTTGCTGCCGTAGTGGAAAATGCGGGACATGGCGGTAGAGTGGCTGCGCCGATAGTTGGCAGCATCCTGCGTTACTTTTTTGCTGAAACAGAAGAGGGACGGCGACTCGTGGAAGAATATTCACAAAAAGATCCTACAAAAGGATAATGCAGATGTATGGCTTAGGTGATAAAAGACAGTTTGATTTCTCGCTCTTTTTTGCTCTACTACTTCTGTGGATTGCGGGGATTTTTCTCGTATACAGTGCGACCTATGTTCATACCGACGGCCCCCTGGCAGGAATTTTTAAGAGCCAGATTGTCTGGGTTATTATGGGTGTTGTTATCATTCTTGCCATTGTCTCTATCCCTGCACGATTCTATTACTCAATGTCCTATGTCCTCTATGGTATATCGCTTCTTTTACTTGTTTTGGTCCTGTTTACCGGTTCGTCTGTAAAGGGTGCCGGACGGTGGATTGTTATCAGTGGTATTCGTCTGCAGCCATCGGAATTCGCAAAGATAGGATTGCTCTTTGCATTAGCACATTATCTCTCGAAAAAGACTATTTCACTGATGCGTGTCGGGTCATTTATTATGCCCGTAATAGTAATACTTATTCCATTTTTACTGGTACTGCGGCAACCTGACCTGGGAACTGCACTCGTATTCTGTGTGATGTCATTTCCCATGTTTTACTGGGCAGGTATGAGCCTGTTGGAGATATTTTTTGTTGCTTCACCGGGGGTTTCTATTATTTTCTCGGCAATACCACTTATTCTGGCATATGGAACAACACAACCGCTTGGTGTCGGCAGTGCAATTCCATGGGGCATTTTCTTCGTGATCCTTTGCGCCGCACTTTATTTCATTCGTCCGCCTATGATCATTCTGGTTGTGGTCATTGTTGCAAACCTTTTTGCCGCTACCAGTACAACCGTGTTGTGGAATTCCGTTCTTAAAGATTATCAGAAGGGACGTATTATCAGTTTTATCAATCCACAGGCAGATCCTTACGGCGCCGGCTATCAGGTGATCCAATCGAAGGTTGCAATCGGTTCAGGCCATATTTTTGGTAAAGGCTACCTGGAAGGGACCCAGACCCGGCTCTCCTATCTTCCCGAACAGCATACCGATTTTATCTTTTCTGTATTGGGTGAACAATTCGGACTGGTCGGGTCTACTATTATTCTGCTGCTTTTCCTGTTCGTGATTATTCGGGGATTAGCTACAACCTATACCATACGGAACCGGTTTACCAATCTGGTAATCGTCGGCTCCTCGTCAATTATCGGTTTCCATGTCTTTGTAAATATTTCGATTGCAATCGGGATTATGCCGGTAACAGGCCTGCCCCTTCCATTCCTCAGTTATGGCGGTTCGTTTACGCTTACCGTTGCAATACTCATGGGGCTTATTCTAAATGCAAAGGTGAGTGATCAGGATTTCTGATACGGATAATCGTACTCCGGATCATATTTTTCATGATAATCAATGTGACTTAAGAAGATTACGATTAAGATTACGATTAAGATTACGATTAAGATTAGGATTAAGATTAGGATTAAGATTACGATTAAGATTAGGATTAAGAAAAAGATTTAGAAAAAGATTAAGATAGAGACATTTGAAAAGAGGTTTATAAAAGTATATATTATAGAGCCAAAATGTTTGAGGCGAGAGCTATTTTTTTAATCAGCTAATTAAAAAAAGGATTTATTTCATGCATCCAGTGGTTTTTCAATTTGGAAAAGTAGTTATTCATTCATACGGACTGATGCTTGCGTTATCATTTTTGATGGGGATCTGGTTTTCCGGTTGGCGGGCAAAAAGGAACGGTCTTGATCCGACCGTTGTATCTGATATCGGATTCTGGATAATTCTTTCTGCAATTCTCGGATCACGATTATACTATGTGATTCTTCATTTTGGGGAGTTTAAGGGTGATTTACTTGGTATTTTCAACCCATTTCATGGCGACACTCTCGGTATCGGCGGGCTTGTCATGTATGGCGGGCTTATTGGTGCGATATTGGCAGGAGTCGCTTTCTTTAAAATACACAAACTGCCGTTTCTTCCCTATGCTGATGCGTGTGCACCGGCCTTCGGAATTGGTATTTTTCTCACCCGTATCGGCTGTTTCCTTAATGGGTGCTGCTATGGAAAGCCTACTGAAGCATGGCATGGTGTCCATTTCCCGGCAGTGTCTCCGGCAGGAAGTTATATGGTTCATCAGCATGCCTCAAAATTGATTGCCTCGCAGCTTTTTCTTTCCGTAGGCGGTTTGCTGATAGCGCTTATTGTTCTTGCTGTTGCAACAAGAAAAATATTTACCGGCTTTCAGTTTTATTTAACCGTGGTACTGTATTCAGTTCTGCGTTTTCTGGTAGATTTCACCCGGTACTACGGCGAAGATGAAAAAATTGCCTCCCTGAGCCATAATCAGATTGTGTGTATCGTTATCTTTGTTGTTTTTATGGGTTTAATAGTTAAGAATATTATCTTTGAGCCGGAAAAAGATGATAACGATGGCTTTGATTTAGAGCGGCCCGCTGAAGAGGTACAATAGTTTTTTTGTATAACACGATTTGTCCCTGTGGACTGAATATGAGAGCCCCTGGATAACATTGAGTAGAATCGGAAAGGTCATTTTCATTCCCCTTCCGCTTAACTCACTGTAAGTAACAGGCTGAAATATTTCGATATACTCCCGCTCAAATTCTATTATCAAATAATCGTTATATTCTATAATCTGCACTGTATTTGCTATTTCGGTTGAAAAACATACCGGTTTTGTTGTACAATAAAAGAGAACTGCTATGTCCATTTGTCGCAGAGGACACATCCTGAACCTGCATTGTTTGACATGTTTGATTAATGTTAACAGAATTTTAATTATGAAAAAACTGACAATAATAATCACTCTTATAATTTTTTCCATTTTTGCAAAAAGCACGAATGAAAAGCATCCGTTCAGTGTAAATGCGTTGAAGTATCTGCTTGAGCGAAAAGAGTATGACCGGTTTGATTTTTATATTTCCAGCTATCTTCGGCAGCATCCTGACACAGCAGTGTTGCATCTTTTACAAGGGTATCGGTATTTTGAAGAGGCGCGATGTTACCCTTCAAGAGAGGTCTATCGGAGAGAACATCCAACAGGCGGCATTCCCCGTAAGTATCCAAAATATTTTGTTACTCCCCTTTCTTACAAATCAGCACAGGTAAAAGTTGTTTATAAAAACAAATTGGTGGAAAAAGCATTCGCTGCAATGCGCAAGGCACTGTCCTTTGAGCCTGATCGTGAGGATATATATCTGGGCCTATGCCACATGGCTTTAGAGGCAAATCAACCCGATGTGCTGGCATATGAGCTGAAGCGGTACATTCGGCAATTTGGTAAAAACGATGAGCTGATTGCCCGGGTAAGTGAATATTCCCGGAAGCAGAATAAAGACAGTAACATGGTTAATTTGCTGAATACCATGTATTCCTGGTATCCGGATAATGGTGATATTTTAGCAGAGCTGGCTAAATATTACTATCATGCCGGGATACTTGACAGTGCCTACTATTTTGTCATGCAGGGCCTGGATAACGACAATAGGAATCCCAGGGTTTATGAGCATGCAATCAGGCTTGCTTCATCAAAAGGGGATTTTGCAAAGGCCTGTTCCCTGTCTATGCATTGTTATTCTTTGTCTGATAATATTCTCTATTTGGAGCAGGCGGCACTCTATGCGCTTACCTTTGATTCAACCCGTGCGGTCGGCCTTTATAATAAAATTGTTACCTTACCCGGTTATGTTGATTCACTCTCAATCATACGGGATATTTTTAGCGATTATCTCTCCGATCCCAAAGCTGAAATAGTAAAGAAGTTTTTTGCAGGGGAGCTGTTTCATTGCAACTTTCCGCTGTTTGAGATCCGGTACAAGCGGGATCGCGACAAGGTTTCCTATTATCAATATAAGGCAAGTGCTTTCTATGCCTATGCCATGTATGACAGTGCGGCCTATTACAATTTGAACTTAATACGGAGTATAAGCTATAAAGATAAACAGGTGGCTTCAGCCCTGTTTAATCTCGCTGCCGAGTACTATGCATTAGGAAAGTACAGCCTTTCATATCACCGTTTTCTCGATCTGTGCCGGTTTTACAAAGGAGGGCGCGATGTTGCTGTCCGATACGCGTTGGGTTTGAACTGCGAACAGTTCGGGGATTTGACAAATGCAAGGCGGCACTATCGTTACGTTTTACGGCACCCGAATAAAAAATATAACACCACTTACCAATTACAGTACCTTGCCGGCAGCCGTCTCAAAGAAATAGGCAAAGGCAGTGTTGTGTCATATCGGTAAGCCTCTATCCCCCTCCGGCACCTTCTCCTTATAAAAAGGGGAGGAAGAGAACCCTCTAATCCTCAGAGGAGGCATAGGAAACA
>JAUVGS010000404.1 GCA_030593665.1 Chitinivibrionales bacterium
CATACTCTATGTTTGCCCTGGTTGTATCAAAATGGCTGTTATTCGGAACCACATCCCCATCTTTTAATCGTGTTGCAGCAAGAATGCTCTCTGCGGCCCTCCCCTGATGAGTCGGCAGAATATATTTCATACCGGTAATGTGCTTAACTGTCTTCTCAAACCGCTTCCATGACCGGCTCCCTGCATAACTCTCGTCACCAAGCATCATAGCCGCCCACTGCTTCGTAGACATCGCACCGGTACCGCTGTCGGTCAGCAAATCGATACAGCAGTCCTCCGCGTCAAGTAAAAACACATTATGGTGTGCTTTCTGTAATGCAGTAATACGCTCATCACGTGAAATTACCTTTAACGGCTCCGTCATTTTAATGCGAAACGGTTCGATTATTGTTTTCATGAATTACCCCTGTCCTTATCTTTGATACATTTGTGCTCTTTGTCTACCGCGGATACGTTTCTATTTTATTTCACGAATAAGAAGATACTTCTTCTCACCCTTAAAAATTCTTTCATCAATAACCTTAAACTTTAAATTTAAATAGCCGTTAAGTTTCCGTTGAGAACAGGTGCCATAGACAATCTTAATATTCTTCTGTTTGATACGTTCAAATGCATAATCCCGCAGTTCAAGTCCAACGGGTGTTGTCTCATGAAAAACCTGCAGGCTGAAAACACCAAGGCCTTCGCAGATATTCTCCGCGCTTTTATCAATTGAAAATCCCATCATCTCGAGCTGCAAAGGTTCTTTCATATTGAAATTAACCGGCACCCCACCGATTACTATTCCTTGCAGTTTCGTGATATATACTTCCTGGCTTTGATAGGGAATTTTAGTTTTTAGTCGTCTTTTACTTTTATCATAGTCCCAGATTTCACCTAATGTTAAAATCTCAGTCCCTTGAAATGCTCTGAATAAAGCTCTTTCATAGGCAATGATCTCCTCTGCGTTGTTTAGATCAAGCACTGAAAAGGTTAAACCGGACATGGAAGAATTCTCCTAATCTGAACTCTACAATATAATGAAAAAGAGTCTCCAGCAAAATGTATATTTTAATAGCGGTAATTGCAACAGTCGAATTTATATTAAAAAATACTCCATACAAGTCCCTTATTAAGGGATTTAGGGATCCCAAAAGAGACTTTTGCAATTACCTCAATATCCTATCCATTTAATTAAATATAAAAAGGCAAAAGAATTATGGTATCATTTTCAACCAGTGCCCGGAACATGCGGTCTTCAGTAATACGCGAGCTTATGAGACTCGCAGCAGATCCCTCTATTATCTCATTTGCGGGTGGTATGCCCAATAATGACCTGTTCCCCTGTGAAATTGTTGAGGAGCTGTGGAGGAATCTGCCAATCAAAGAGAAACAGATGGCTTTTCAATATGGTCCGACACCGGGGTATCCGCCGTTACTCGAAGAGCTGAAAGAATATCTTCGCTCGCGGGGACTGCCCGTTGATAATAATGAGTTAATGATTACAACCGGTGCAATGCAGGCTATCAGCATAATTACCAAAATATTCATTGATCCCGGTGACACTGTTATCACAGAATATCCCTGCTTTATCGGAGCAGTTGCTGCCTTTAAATCCCATGGTGCAACTATGGCTGGTATCCCTGTTGATAATGATGGCATTGCAGTAGATAGTCTTAAGACAGCTCTTGAGGATACTACTACCAGGCCGAAACTGGTCTATTTAAGTCCCTACTTTCACAATCCTGCGGGAATCATTTACAGTCAGGAACGAAAAGATGCAGTAGTTGCACTGCTGAAGCAACATCAGGTCGCACTTCTTGAAGATGATCCTTACTGTGAACTTTACTTTGATGAAGCAGACAAACCACTCACCAGGTCGATGAAGTTAACGGCAGGTCCTGAGGTCCCCATCTGTTACGTCGGTTCTTTTTCAAAGATCATGGGACCGGGTATGCGACTGGGATATATTCTTGCATCAAAGGAGATCATTGAAAAATGCGCGCTGGCAAAGCAATCGATGGATTCGTGTACTGCAACGTTTACCCAGGTACTTGCGCGGGCCTTTCTGGCCGAAAATAAACTACTACCCTATTTGGCAGAACTGCGTCCCATTTACAAACGCCGTGCTGAGATTATGCTTAGTGCTTTGGAGGAACATATGCCCCGGGAAGGTATCTCCTGGACCAGGCCGAAAGGCGGTTTTTATGTCTGGGTAACACTCCCCGAAAGCATAGATTCAACTGATGTGTTTAAAAAGAGTCTGGAGAAAGGCGCTGCATTTGTTGTAGGCAATGCATTCGATCCTCTCGGGGTAAAGAACAACTGCTTCAGGCTGGCTTTTTCCCATACTCCGGAAGATCGGATTGCAGAAGGGGTGGAGAAGGTGGCCGATGCGGTTAAAGCATCATTACATTAAAAACAGAAATTTCCATGCAAATGCAATAAAGGAATAGATTTTTACGTAATTTTGAATAAAAAACGTAAATATTGTAGTATATTATATATGAGGTAATTTTTTATAACCTATACACAAAAAGTAGGGTTATTATGAAAGTAAAATATCTATGGGTCGGGATAATCCTGGTTTGTATAATCAGCCTGGCAATCGGCCAGACAGTTGATGCCTACGATGAAAATAAAAAAGAAGAAGGAAAAACCTTCTTTGACCCGTCAAGATTCAGTGTAAATCACATGGTCGCTTTCGGGATGTCTTCATCATCACAATATTCAGGACTGAAATCCCAGAGTCTCTATACAACCATGATGGCCTATCAATTCAGCAAACCGGTCACTCTTAACCTGAATTTCAGCCTGCCGATCCATTCGACCTATTCATCCGAATTCAATCTTAATGCCGAGAATATCGAATCCCTCGATTATTTTAAAAATATGCCCATTGATGCTCATCTGACATGGCAGCCAAATGAAAATTTTGCCGTACAACTTAGCATTATCAGGAATACCGGGGCTAACCCGTACT
>JAUVGS010000314.1 GCA_030593665.1 Chitinivibrionales bacterium
CATACTCCTTATCACCGTTATACATCTCCGCAATATTGATTAATGACATGGCAACCTGTGGATGCTCTTGGCCCAGTAATTTCTTTTCAATAGCCATAGACTGTTCGAAATAGCTCCGTGCTTTCCTGTACTCTTTTTTCACCACTGCAATGATACCAAGATTATTTATTGCATTCGCATATACCTTACTCTGCGTACCCACATTTTCCCGGGTAATCCGCAGGGCAAATTTAATAAGCCGTTCTGCTTCAGCATACTCCTTCATCTGATAACGGCGCAATGCCATAACCAGCAGGACAGCACCGGCAACATCACTTTTCTTATCCGGATCATAGTCTGATTTAATTCTAAAAAGGAATGTGTTCGGATTTCTCAAACGCAGTACAACTTCAAAAAAATCCGGATTCTGGAAAATCGCAGGTATGAGAAATTTCGGGGTAGTGCTGAAACCCAACTGATCAACAACAATATAATCAACCCCTTTGTTTACCATATCCACAATTACTTTTGCATTATCTTCGGAGAAGAGATACAGGCAGGTTGGGCGCTGAGAAAAGAGATTAAAAAAACCGGCTTTTCTGCAACTTGTGACGGTCTGCCTGGGCGTATTATCCCGTATCCACCGTGCAATGCGGAAATAGTGCTGCCACGATGAAAGATAAGGTGATTGTGCATCACGGCGCAATTGCTGCAGTGATGGGATATGTACCAAAAAGAGTAATGATACTATCAACGGTAATGTCTTATGGTATACCTGTTCTTTTTTCATCCATGCGAAAAGAGGATGGAAGATACCGATTACCACAAGACACCATATAAGAGGAATAATACCGATAATAAACCGAACACCATACCAGACACTTGGCCAGAATAACAGTATACCAAAGGTGCACAGGAGATAGCCTGTTATTAATGACTGATACGAAGAAATTTTTATAAGGCCGACAATAGATACACCGACGATAACGATACCGCTAATCAAGCCAAATACCGCGTGTGTATTAAAGAATCCTGCGAATGATGGAATATAGGCAGAAGGAATCTCCGTTGACAGATATCGTTTACAATTTATTAACATTCTCTGCAGGAGCTGCACAAATCCAACGGTACCGGCATCCGGATTGTAAGGATCTACCATAAACAGTTGCTGCACATAGGAACTGCCGCCATTAGTATTAACCCATACTGTCCATGGAAGCATAAGGACGGCACATAGCAACACAACCCAGAGTACATGGTAATATTTCCGATGTATAAGTAAATAAATTATACATCCGCCTGCCAGTGCAATCCCCTGCGTGCGTAAATACATACATACCGCGATGCCAATAGCAGCAGCATACATCATTCGCGATTTGTATGGCTTTATCGAAAGGTCGATACGTGTTATTGCATAGAACGCTGCAGTAGTAAAAAAAAGGAACGGTATCTCGCTCATCATGGTATGGGCAAAGCGAAGCAGGTGTGCATTGGTTACCAGAGGCAGAAATATAAGTGCATAAAATCTTTTATCAACAGCAAAGGAATTTAAAAGGAAAAAGAGCAGTATGACAGTTCCGGCAAAAAATATTCCATTCAGAATTTTAACAAATACAACTGGGGTAAGGTCATCGTGGGGTACCATGCGAAAAATAGACGCGATTAATGCAGGATACCCGGGTGGATACTGTGTATGGGGTTTTTTTTCAGTTGTCCATATCTCGGAATACCCGTTTCCTGAAGCAAGTGACTTGCCGAGGAGATAATAGGTTATATTGTCACCATTCAGGGCCAGCTTTTTATCGAATACATACCAGTACCAGAAAGAGGCAAAGATAATTATTACTATTAAAATGAGATTTGATTTATGAAAAATACCGTTCATAGTATGTCACACCATACGCTATTGAATGTATTCTATTCACCTGCTCGTGGATGAGCCTTGTTGTATACTTTACGCAAATGTTCCTTTGACACATGAGTATATATCTGTGTTGACGATAGAGATGAATGGCCAAGCAGCTCTTTCACCGCCCTGATATCAGCTCCTGCATCGAGAAGGTGCGTGGCAAATGAATGGCGCAAAACGTGCGGGCTTTTCTTTTTAAGCCGGCTTACTGCTGCAAGTTCCCGGCTGACAACGCGCTCTATCTGGCGGCGCGACAACCGCCGGCCTTCCTTATTTGTAAAGAGCGGGTCGTCATGTCCTTTCGCGACGCTGCGGTTTGCAATGTACCGGTCAACAAGCGCAATCGCATCCGGTGTGACCGGCACAATTCGCTCCTTGCGGCCTTTACCAATAACCCGTACCGTTCGCTCCCTGCGGTCAATAGTACCGATATTAAGCGCATGCAGTTCCGCAAGACGAATACCGGTGCCGTAAAACAGTTCAACAATTGCCCGGTTACGGAGAGCCATTTCACCGTCAGGGTCACCCGTTACCATCGCATCAGCCTGTTTCCGTGTAATAAACGATGGCAGAGGCTTATCAAGCTTCGGGGTGGAGAGCGTCTTAGCAGAATTTACCTTCACTATTTTATTCTTAACACAGTACCGGGAAAATGATTTCAGGGTAGCTACTTTACGGGCTATTGTGCGGGATTTAAAACCATGATCATGGAATGAATAGATAAATGTCCGCAATATGCCTTTTGTTAACACTTCTTTGATTGAAGTTTTACCGATTTCCGACTCAACAAAATCAATAAATTGAACGAGGTCGTGCTGGTAGGCCGCAACCGTGTGTTCGGAGTATCCTCGCTGCTTTCTCAAATACTCCAGGAAATTTTTAATTGTATCTTTTATCTTATTTTGAGGCATGAAAAATTTCTATACAATCTCTAACCCAGATAAACTGGAATTGGATATTATGTAATGGATAAATACCTTTATTAATATAGTCTGTATATTCGTTTTATGAAATCTTTCTTTAATGGCATTCCCACCTTGCCATTTCACCTTTCCATCACTCAAATTTCCCTTCCTCTCGATCTTTTAGTATTATTGTTTATTTTTTTCATTTTGCATTTTGCATTGCTGATTTTGCATTGCTATTTATGTTATATCACATCCGTCCCCTTCTTAATCATCCACAACTCACCCACGCTGCGGTAAAACTCCTCCAAAGGCAAAGAGGTTTTCATAACACAGTTAAAGAAGTTGTATTTCGCCAGGTCATGATCGATAATATCGTTAATACGTTTCTTATGGAGTTGGGTACCCGGCATGGGCGTTAAAATGGTATAGCCGGCATAGACCACCTTATGTGAGGCTGCATATTCTGCAAGCGCTTTAAAATCATCCGCCGTGTAATCCGGTTGAATAACATAATTACCACGAACCATAATATCATTTGCATCGAAAATACGTATTGCCTCTTCAATCTGTGACGCAGAAGCCTTTTTATTATACTGTTCCAACTCCTCCTGCCGATAGGATTCAAACCCGCATATCACAACCTTTAATCCTGCCCTGGCCATTTTTTCAATCAGTTTCGGATACGTAACAACAGTATCAAAGCGAATATCCATTACATACTCTTTTTTAATCTGTTCCTCAATAATGCGATCAAACAGTGTATCGATAACATCAGCATTAACAATAGTATTTGCATCGGCAAACCGTACAATCGGATAATCATCAAC
>JAUVGS010000361.1 GCA_030593665.1 Chitinivibrionales bacterium
GGATGGATGCAACTGTACACGACTTCAACCTGGGTATTTGCTGCGGGAAGCGGTGTGCCGAGGGTGAGTATGTTATTGGCGAAATTGCCGCCGGTATAATAATTCGTGCCCGTATGATTCGGGTCAGTTGCCGGCCAGACTCCCTGAATATTCTGCCATACATCATGATCAACGGTAACCTGGGTAGCGGTATCAGACTGGTGCTCTTCAGTAACGCGGGTGATAAAACCGGAATCTACCATGGAAATACGCACGCCGGCACCGGTGATGCCGTTCGCATGGAGATTGTTGACATTAAGGATAGCCTGTACGTCGTTCACGACATTCAGCCAGTAATAACCTGGATTGGGCGGGTTGACATTATGAAATGGTACCCCGGGAATGGCCATGCGAACGGTCTCTACCAGGCTCGAAACGCGAGGGCTTATAAGCGAATCCTCGGCAGCCGCAAGATAATTGATTTTGCACTCCTGTCTACCGCGCTTCTCAACCGCCAGTTCTTTCTGACTGATGGTGGTTTGAAATTCAGACTCAAAAAGATCCTGCGGGCCGGAAATGGAGAGGCCCATCTCTGTCTGGGCTTCAACAGTAAATCCCGCCTGAGTAAACAGGTTAACGACCTGGTCTACATCAGTCGCCTTGGGACGGAATTCATCGATACGACGGGGACAGAGTTTCTCAAAATGGGAATAAATAGAAAGCCCGCCCCGGGACTTGAGTGTTACCGAAGCCATTACACGATCTTGTGACATACCGATACCTCCTGTAAAGTGGAATAAAAATGTGGTACATGAGTAGTTACTATTACATTCAATGGAGAATAGAAGATAGTAAGCAATGAATCGAGAGGCAAGGGAAAATTAAATTATCGGCATGAGAAGGTATACCTGCTGGTAGGGCTAATACCGAATGTCTCTATTTCATTAAAAAGCCCATTCCGCAAGGCGGAACGAGCCTATGGTTTGACGTTGTAGTGTGGTTATTTAAGTGCAACTTTATTGCGATAATGCAGTCCTGAATTCCCTGTAATGTTGAGTCAATAAAATATTTAAAACGGAAATGTTAAAATCGGTGCGTTTGAATACGGTCCCAATTATCCGGATGGCTATCGGGTAGTGGATAGAATTGATTACTATGAGTGGTGTACGGGGATTTTCAATGTTTCTATTGGAAATGACTGCAATTGCCATAAGATGCAGCCCTATTTAGAACTCCTTTTCCCGCCTCTTCTGCTGCCGCGATTTCTCCCAGAATTTTGCACGTTCCCGGGCACAAGCCTTTTCAAGCCCTCTGGCCTGGGATTTGAGGATTCTTTTCTGCTCGGGTGGTGCCCTGCGCGCATGTTTTCTCAGTTGGAGTGCACGCCTGCACACGGGTGGATTGCTCACGCAGCCGATTAAAAGAAGAATAATCGCTAAACTGAAGAATGGAGTAATACGCATAGGATGAAAAGTCCTTTTTGAGTGTGTTATCAGTTTCAGCAGGTGTGTATTAGGAAAATATGGTATAATCTACCATGTTCATCAGTATAAAAGCAAGCCATTTTGTATGTAGAAAATATACCGGTTTTGCTAAAAAGGATCCTTAATAGTGAGATAATTATAGCTAAAAGCAGGGTTTTAGTGGTAACATTATATCATTGCATGGATTGCAATCGAAATCCGTGGTAACACGTCTCATCTATAACTTTTGAGGAAGAATGACTCAAAAGCAATTTAGAAAACTCCGTTTCATTATTATCATAGTTCTTCTCGCGTTTGTCCCTTTCCTTTTGTTGAATAAGGGAGGATGTGCCTTTTTTAAAACGCATGTCTATGAATATTGGTTGTTAACCCGCCTGCCCTTAGCCCTCTTCCCGCTTATCGCCTATCTTGGCTTGAAATTGAACCAAAGCAGGTCCTTTTTCATAGCGCTGACCTACTGGGTACTCTATATCCTGCTCTATTCTTCCTATACGAGAGTATTGGACTGGCTTCCTTTGACCGAAGCGATATCTATTGCTTCAATCGCATTACCAACCAGCATCATTTTTATTTTTTATATCGGTGAAGGGAAAATAGTCGCGCCAAAGGGAGCGCAATTAGCTGCGGCAAGCTTTTTGCCGATCCTGATCCTTTTTTACATGGGGTATCAGCACCCGGCATTTACCAATACCATTCTGTTTTTTCACGGCCCTGAACTTGAACGTATCTGGCATATACCCATTGTCGTTGTACCTCTTTTTATATGGGCAGTTGTAGGAATAGTCGCCGAGCGGGATACATCATTTTTCCATTTCAGGTTCGCAAACCTTCCCTCTTTTCTGCTATTCATTATAACCCTGCACCGCATGGAGCAGGTGATACAGAAAGGATCGGATCCACTTATCTATCTTACCGTGAATCTGACAGTGATTTCCGCAATGCTCATTTACGCACTCTATCAATTATACTGGGAACGGGCCTATATAGATGAACTGACTGGTATACCGAACAGGCGTACCCTTAATGAGCGGCTGAAAAAAATTGATGGTCGCTATTCACTGGTAATGATTGATATTGATCACTTTAAAAAATTAAACGATACGTATGGCCATACTGAAGGGGACAATATTCTCAAATATCTTACTGCTCACATGGGGCGTGTATTCGGTGATATCGTGTTTCGCTATGGCGGGGAGGAATTCTGCGTCATTCTGGAAGGGACTCCTATGCATGAGGCTGCGGAGTTAATAGACCGTTTCCGAAGCAGTATCGCTTCGAAAAAATTTATCCTCCGCAAAGATGAAAAGATCAGGGAGAAAAGCTCTAAAAAAAACCGGGGCAATGAGGAAGACTTCCCCTATATTCAGGTAACGTTCAGCGCCGGATTGGGCTGCAAGGATTTTCCCGGTGAAGATGCCCGGGACATTATTGATCAGGCGGACAAAGCTTTGTATAAAGCAAAAGAGAACGGGCGCAACTGTGTTTTTTATTATGGGCCGTCGAGGAAAAGCAAATAAATTACTGTAAATAGTGGTTTTTTTTTATCTTCAGGACTCGAACTGCAATTGACGATAAAAATAATCCACTTAATTATCCTCACTTCCCAAATACTTTTCTATCCAGTGGACTGATTCAATAAAGCTGAATTTGATAGAATTTACTATACCTAACGCAGATAAACTGCAAGTAAGTACCTTCACGAAATTATTTTCTACCCTGAAGGGCACCCTGTGCCACATTGTGCCCCTTGAGGGTAATTAGAGATTCTTGGAAATTTACAAAGTGCCCTTCAGGGTATTTCTTAG